>CAYUBV010000193.1:0-5562 GCA_964443035.1 uncultured Tangfeifania sp. | reverse complement strand
TAAGCTCATTTCATTATTCAAGAACCAAATATTCGTACCAGTGTCCAAAACTTCCGGCACCAACAATAAACCGTCCTAAAAAATAATAAGTGCTTCCATCCTGAAAAGGTTCACCCATATAGTAACTTCCTTCGGTATCGGGCATTGCAAATGAAACCATTCCGTAATCCGGATCTTCATATCCGGTTTCCTGAGTCGAGTACAAAATACTATCATCCTGATTTACAGCAAATGTAAGCGGAAAATCTTCCACATAGCAATCCAGAATCCGGAAAACATCTGCTTCCTCTGCTTTTTCAACTTCTACAGGCCAATTACTGTCGAAAAACTCGGAATAAAAAGTGCCATTGGCAAAGTGAGAAAAAGTCAGTTTCCGATTTGCCTGTACCAATATCTGGCCAGCCTCGGAAACAGAAAGTTGCTCTTCATTTGTAATTACCAACTCCAGTTCGAAAACAGCCCCGGCATCCAGTTCATTGATGTCGTCATATGCAATAATTGCATACGCTGTATGTTCCCCTTCTTCAAACTGAACATCGGGGTTTGTCAATTCAAAAACGCCTTCGGAAGCGGCATTTTGAGGAATCATTTCCACGTTCACCGCTACTTCCGAATTTGCATTTCCGCCACGGTAAACCGGTACTTTAATCTGGTTCCCGTCTTCCGGTAACATTTCCACCTTTTGGATGGTTGAAGCAAACGCAGCATGAACTCCGTCTCCAACATCCAGAATTGCCCCTTCAATATTGTCCTCGCAAGAGGTAAACATCAGGGAAACAAAAGATGCTATGGTTAATAAGAATACAATATTTCGTTTCATTTTTATTGAATTTTGCATTTAACATTAAAGAGGGTTCTGATCCTCGGATGAAATATTTGGATTACCGTCAAATTCAGATTGTGGCAAGGGCAGAATAAATTCTTTCGAACCCGGGCCGGTATCCTTGGCTGTTAACATTGAAGTGTGATTTGAGCCTGCAAAATCCCTGGTAAAACCAAGGTTCAGCCGCTGAATATCCCAGAGCCTGCCTCCTTCGCCCCAAAGTTCAACCCTTCGCTGGAACAAAATTTCATCCATAAGTGTTGACAAGTTCCCCACCGTATTGGTATTGTATTCTTTGGAATCGGTAAAATCTTCCAAACGCTCACCATAATTTGAATCACGTTTACTTCCCAATTCCAACAGAACCTCTCTTGCTTCGCCGTACCTGTCGAGGCGTGCGAGCGCTTCGGCCTCAATTAATAACATTTCTTCCGCTCTCATAAGGATATAATCACCGGTACGGGTGGTTACATCGGCAAAGGCAAATTTCAGCTGGCAGTAACTTACGAAAGAACTGCCTTCTTCTTCTTCCTCTTCCGGAATTTCACCCCTGAACCATTGCAACCTGTTATCGGTTTCCGGAATCTGGTTGTATAACCATGAACTGACACACTGGCGGGCACTGGAACCATACATTCCGGCATCGGCATCCATGTGGCTGAAAAAACTTGCCCAACCGCTGGTCTGGTCGGCAATAATTTCCACGCCCCACAAAACGTTGCTGAGGCTTGCATCATTAAATTCACCAAGCTGATTTACTTCCAGCACCTTTTCAAGCCCCGGTTTTTTAAGCGCTTCCCTGGCTGCACCGGCAGCTTCTTCGAAACGTTCCTGAACCAAATCATACCGGGCCTTAAAACCGTTAGCCACGTAGTAATCGATGTGCGACGGATGTTTCTGTTCCAACCCCGATTCATCCAGTAAATCAATGGCCTTTTCAGCATCCAGGTTAATCTGGGAATAAACTTCCTGAACAGTCCCCCGTGGTTTTCCTTCAGAATCGCTGGTGGTAGGTTCGGTATAAAGCGGAACGCCCGGGGCATCCTCATTTCCTTTATAGGTTTGCTGGAAAACCTGAATCAGGTTAAAATACGCATAAGCGCGAATAGCGTAGGCCTGTCCTACAATACTATTCACCAGCGCCGGGTCGCCCTCTATCAAATCTTCATTGGCAATAATGTAATTCACATTACTGATAATGGTATAGAAAAAATTCCAAACGGCATAAGAACGGCCTGATTTATGGATATAATCTCCGCGAACATTGTAGCCATAATCAAAATAAAACCAGCCACTTCCCTGTTCAAGCATCAGGTGATCTTCGCCCATCAGGTTTGAAAACAGGGAAATAGCAGTAATCCCCATATTTTCAGTATCCCATGATTCGCTCCAACCTGCAGTGTATAGCATCCGGTAAACCCCATTAATGGCAGCTTCGGCAGCTTCGGCATTTTCAAAAATTACAGGACCGGAAACCCTGTCGGTTGGATTGGTATCCAAAAAATCGTCATTACAGGAGGAAAATACTCCCAATCCGATAAGTAATATGATATAAAAAATTCTTTTCATCTTAATAAAGTTGTTGGTTCACAATTAAAATTTAACATCTACACCAAATGAAATCGTTCTGACCGGTGTATAAACATAAGAGGTTCCGCCCGAGAAGTTATACTGGGGGTCCATACCCTTCAAATGTGTAAACAGCATCAGGTTATCGCCGGTTGCAGTAAACCGGATTGATTCCAGTTTCAGGTTTTGGCTAAACTGTGCAGGCAAGGTATAACCCAGGGTTACGTTCTTAATGGCAAAATAAGAAGCATCAATCAGGTCGTTATCGGTTACAGGATATGTATTCCCGATTTCCACCCTGGGAACATCGGTAATATCGCCCGGATTTTTCCAGGCCCGTCCGCGATTAACATGCGATGCCTGGCCAACATACCAGCCATACATAAGGTTACGGTAAACACCGTCTAGGATTTGTCCGCCAAGTGAATAGGTGGTCATCACACTTAAATCAAAACCTTTGTACATAAAATCGTTGCTGAAAGATCCATAAATATCGGGAATACGACTACCCATAATTTCTTTGGAGGCGGTAGCTTTATCCACATCGGTAGATAAATAGTAGTCCCTGTTACCATCTTCATCCTCGTCATAAACCCGGTAAGTCATAGCTCCGGTTGCCGGATCGACTCCTGCTGCTTTGGAAACATAAAATGACCGGAGGGGCTCGCCTTCTCTAATAATGTAACTGCCAGAAATAATTTCCGGTTTATCGGCAAGTTCCAGCACTTCATTGTTTACAGTAGCACCCATGATGTTCATATTCCACCTGAAATCACGCGCGTTAATCACACTTCCACCCACAGAAATATCAAACCCTTTGTTGCGCATACTTCCAATGTTCTTCAGGTAACTGTCGAACCCAAGAGAAGAGGCAATGGGGTATTCCATCAACATATCTTCGGTGGTTCTCTGGTACCATTCAACTGTAATATTCAGGCGTTCAAACAGTGTTGCTTCAAACCCGGTATTGAAGTTTTTATTTTGTTCCCACTTTAAGTCTGTATTTTCAAGAGAAGAAACAGCAGCTCCGCTCATATTGGCATTGGGCCAGCCCAAATCATAAAATGCCTGCCATGCGTACAAAATAGTGTTTCCGTCACCATCCCGCAAATCATCATTCCCCTGAACACCATAACTGGCTTTCAGTGAAAAATTATCTAACCAGGAATAGCCAGACATAAAATTCTCCTGGCTAATCCTCCAGTTTCCGCCAACAGACCAGAATTGCCCCCAGCGGAAATCTTCATGAAACCTTGAAGAACCGTCTGTACGATAACTGACTGAGAAATAATATTTATCGTCGTAATCGTAATTGGCCCTTGACAAAAAGGATTCGATTGTATAATTGTCTTCGTACGACCGGGCGCCTGTAATTGAGGTAGCCGCGTCCAATTCGAATAAACCGCCAAACGGAAAACCTGTTTTAGTTCCCGACAGGTAGTTGTATTTGTTGGCATAAAATTCATGACCTGCCAGCAAATCAAAACTATGTTTGCCAAAATTTCTGTTCCAGGTAACCAGCTGATTGAGGGTATAACTAAGTGTCCTTCCGCTGGTTTTTGAGACATATCCCTGGGTATTGGCTGCGTTTCCGAAATTAGGGTTATAGTATGTCAATCCATTTCTGTTAACATAGTCAAAACCAAAATTCAGTGAAAGCTTCAAACCTTTCAGTACGCCTTCTTCCGTATCGCCAAAATTCATAAATGTCCGTCCGCTAACATTGTCACTGTTGGAACCATATTTATCTTCAAATAAAGTGGCAACACTGTTAAAATTTGCAGATGCCCCGGTTGGCCGGCTTTGGCCATAATCGAACACAGGGTTTCCCAGTGCATCATACTGAACATTGCCTTCCTCATCTCTTTCATACACCGGAAAAATTGGGCCCATTAACTGTGCAGAATAGAATACGTTTGAACTGGCAGTAGTACCGGTGGCCGAGGTATTACTTGTGCTTAATGCAAAGTTGGTATTTAACCCGGCCTCGAACCAGTCTGCTCCTTCGGTTTCAACATTCACCCTGCCGGTGAACCGTTCAAAACCAGTTGTTCGCAACAAACCTTCTTCATTGAGGTAGCCCATAGAAAAACGGTATTTTGTTTTGTCTTTCGAACCCGATGCGGTAAAAATATATTCCTGACGAAGCGGATCTTTTGCGGTCACCTCGTCCAGCCAATCTTCATCGTACCGGAGGGAGGCGTCGCTGCGTACCTGTCCGGTAGCAGGATCAATCAATTCAGAAACCGGATAGTCAAAGGGATTGTACATTTGGTTGCTCCCAAAAATCCTTTTTGCACCTGATCCCATGGCCTCCAGAGCCGCTTGTCCTGCCCTGTCGGGGCTTAAGCCGTTATCCAGAATTTGTTCGTTTTTGTACGACTGAAAAATGGTTTCAAGATATCCCCGCTCATCCATTGTTTCGTAACGGGGAATAGCCCTGGATGAAACTCCCCAGTTTGCTTTTATATTGTACTTGGTTTCTCCTGATTCCCCTTTGTTGGTTGTAATCATGATAACCCCGTTTGCACCCCTCGAACCGTATAACGCACCTGCCGATGCATCTTTAAGAACAGTAATTGAGGCAATGTCGTTGGGACTAATGGAAGAAATATTTCCATCGTATGGAATGCCATCAACAACATACAAAGGACTGGTTGACGCATTGATAGAACCAAATCCCCTGATTACAACGGAAGAGCTTGCCCCGGGCTGTCCACTACCTGATGTAGTTTGAATGCCGGGAGCCATGCCATCCAGTGCTTTACTGACATTTGCAACGGTTCGTCTTTCCAGCTTATCGGTATTAATTACTTCAGCAGAACCCGTAAATGATTCCTTTTTTGCTGTACCGTAAGCTACGACAACAACCTCGTCAACACCAATAAAATCAGATTCCATAACAGCATTAACCGTGGAACCTTCTATTGGCTTTTCAACGGTCCTCAAACCAATAAAAGAGAACACAATTGCCTCCGCATCAGCGGGAACGTCTAACTGGTAAAAACCATCAATGTTGGTAACAGTACCAACAGTTGTGCCTTTTACCAAAACAGAAACTCCAGGTATCGGACTTTCATCTTCTGAACTTGTTACAGTTCCTGTTATACGCCTTACCTGAGCTTCTACTGTAAGCATGCCAACCATGGCAATGCCAAATAGCATTAGCG
>CAYUBV010000192.1:0-5595 GCA_964443035.1 uncultured Tangfeifania sp. | reverse complement strand
CCGACTTGTCAACCAGATTGTGATCGTACGATTTCAGCTTAATCCTGATCTTTTGACTCATGATGAGAAATCAATTAAATATTTATAATAAATCAACTCTTCCTTGTACATTTTCAAGCACTTTTTCGGCAAGGTTCCGTGGTACTTCCTGGTAGTGGCTGAACTCCATCGATGAAGTTGCCCTTCCCGAAGAAAGTGTACGCAGTACGGTTACATAACCAAACTGCTCAGCCAGCGGAACATTGGCTTCTATTACTTTGGCATTTCCTTTTGTTTCCATTCCGGCTACCTCGCCACGTCTGCGGTTCAGGTCGGCAATAATGTCGCCCATATATTCTTCGGGAGTAACAATCTCCAGGTTCATAATGGGTTCCAGTAATTTCGGGCCTAATTTTTTTGCGGAGTTACGGAATGCCTGTTTGGCACAAATTTCGAACGATAACTGGTCGGAATCCACAGGGTGAAACGAACCATCGAGCAAGGTAACTTTCAGTCCGTCTATCGGGAAACCGGCAAGCGGACCGTTGTTCATTGCTCCTTCGAAACCTTTTTGAACCGATGGAATGTATTCGCGCGGAATGTTTCCACCTTTTACCTTATCGATAAACTCGAGGCCTTGTTTTCCTTCTTCGGCAGGTTCAATGTGAACCACAATATCGGCAAATTTACCACGGCCACCGGTTTGTTTTTTAAATACCTCACGCAATTCAGCAGCCTGGCTGATGGCTTCTTTATAAGCCACCTGCGGTTTACCCTGGTTGCATTCAACTTTGAATTCGCGTCTCAGACGATCGACAATAATTTCGAGGTGCAATTCACCCATACCACGAATTACAGTCTGCCCTGAATCCGGATCGGTCCGAACCTGGAATGTCGGGTCTTCTTCTGCCAGTTTTGACAGTCCTGTTCCCAAGCGATCGAGGTCTTTTTGTGATTTCGGCTCAACTGCGATACCGATTACCGGCTCGGGAAATATCATGCTTTCCAGTTCCAGCGGATGTTTTATATCGCACAAGGTATCGCCTGTGCGGATATCTTTAAAACCAACGGCTGCACAAATGTCACCTGCTTCAATTACATCCTTCGGATTCTGTTTATTGGAGTGCATCTGGTACAAACGCGAAATGCGTTCTTTTTTACCGGTACGTATATTTAATACCTGCGAACCGGCTTCAATTTTACCTGAATACACACGCATATAAGCTAAGCGACCTACAAACGGGTCGGTAGCAATTTTAAATGCAAGCGCTGCCATTGGCTCATCCACATTTGCAGTGCGTTTTTCTTCTTTCTCAGTAAACGGATTTTTACCTGTGATGTCACCTGTGTCCAGCGGACTCGGAAGGAATGCACAAACTGCATCGAGTAAACGCTGTACTCCTTTATTTTTAAAGGCTGAACCACACATTAAAGGAACAATAATTCCCTGGATTGTAGCCCGGCGGATTACAGTCAGCATCTCTTCTATGGTAATTGAATCCGGGTCTTCGAAGTAACGTTCCAGCAGTTCGTCATCGATTTCGGCAACCGATTCCATCAGTTTCCCACGCCATTCTTCGGCCTGTTCTTTCAATTCTTCAGGAATATCTTCGAGGGTGTAGTTGGTTCCCATGTTTTCATCATCGAACCAACGCACAGCTTTCATTTCAATTAAATCGATTACTCCTGAAAAGTTTTCCTCAGAGCCGATGGGTATCTGAACCGGGACGGGATTTGCTCCAAGTTTTTCCTTTATTTCATTATAAACATTAAAGAAATCAGCCCCCTGGCGGTCCATTTTGTTTACAAACCCAATTCGCGGCACACCATATTTTTCGGCCTGACGCCATACGGTTTCCGATTGGGCTTCAACACCGCCAACAGCACAAAAAAGTGCTACCGAACCATCGAGAATTCTAAGTGAACGTTCAACTTCAACAGTAAAATCAACGTGTCCGGGAGTATCGATAATATTAATTTTATGCTCTGTGTCTTTGTATTTCCAGAAGGTAGTGGTTGCAGCAGAGGTAATTGTAATGCCTCTCTCCTGCTCCTGCTCCATCCAGTCCATTGTGGCGGCTCCATCATGCACTTCACCCAGGCGGTGGGTAAGCCCGGTGTAAAACAGCACCCGCTCAGAAACGGTTGTTTTACCCGCATCGATGTGGGCCATAATGCCAATGTTTCTTGTGTATTTCAGATCTTGTTTAGCCATAACTAAAAAACCAATTTACTAATCCTTATTATTTTACTATACCATTTACTGTTACCAAGCTAAAATCTGAAATGTGCGAAAGCGCGGTTGGCTTCTGCCATGCGATGGGTATCCTCTTTCCGCTTGAAAGCGCCACCTTCGTTATTAAATGCTGCAACAACTTCAGCGGCCAGTTTATCGGCCATTGATTTGCCTGAACGCTTACGGGCAAACGATATCAGGTTTTTAATACTTACGGCCAGTTTCCTTTCCGGTCTGATTTCCATTGGAACCTGAAAAGTAGCACCTCCAACACGACGGCTTTTTACTTCAACTGCGGGAGCAATATTTTCCAGCGCTTTCTTCCAGATTTCAAGTGGTGAAAGCTCTGTTTCTTTTACGCGTTGTTCTACAATCTTAAGTGTATCGTAGAAAATCGCATACGCTACGGATTTTTTTCCATCCTGCATCAAGTCGTTGACAAACCGGGTTACCATTGTATCCTGGTACACTGGATCCGGCAAAAGAATTCGCTTCTTTGGTTTTGTCTTTCTCATTTTTGTACTCTTTTAGTGTTATTTAAATCGGTTGCCCTTCGGCGGTCTTCAGCTTATCTCCGGAAGACATTTTTAGAGACTCACTTACTCAACCAAACCACTGTAAATAACAGGTTTTAAAAATTAAATTACTTCTTAGGTTTTTTAGCTCCGTATTTTGAACGACGCTGTAAACGGCCTTCAACACCTGCGGTATCGAGGGCACCACGAATTAAGTGATAACGTACACCCGGTAAATCTTTTACCCTGCCGCCACGCACCAATACAATGGAGTGTTCCTGCAGGTTGTGACCTTCGCCCGGAATGTAAGCATTCACTTCTTTTCCGTTTGTAAGCCTTACCCTGGCTACTTTACGCATAGCAGAATTAGGTTTTTTTGGTGTTGTTGTGTACACACGCACACAAACTCCACGCCTCTGGGGGCATGAATCCAGGGCCGGAGATTTACTTTTTTCCACCCTTGTTTGTCTTCCTTTTCTAACTAATTGTTGAATCGTTGGCATAAATACCTGTTTTTTATTTAGTTAATAATCCTTAAAAATGGACTGCAAAAGTATATTAAATTTCAATAATAACAATGCTTTTCCGGCTCTATTTTATGTCTTAGCCTTGAAAAACGGCACGCAAAAGTACTAATTTGGAGTAAAGAACAAACTCTTCATGCCTTTTTTTTCAAAAATTTAAAGTTAATAAGTCTGTGTGCGGGGTAATTTTTTGCGGTTCTACAACCTTTCCTTTGCCACAGAAATAATAGGATCAACAAGTCGTTCGATTAACCGCCGGTCTTTTGTAACAATTTCGGCTGTTCCCTGCATCTCCTGGTTGAATGGCAGCTCCCGGTTATAGTTGGTTACCAAATTGTTAACCAATGCCACTTCAACCGTGTAAAATGCCCCTGATTCAGTATTTACCGGAACTTTTGAGATGTTGGTAACTTTCCCTTCCACTATCCCAAATTCCATGTGCGGGTAATTATCGAGTTTGATATTCACCCGCTGGCCGGTTTCAATTTTTCCGGCACCGGCAATGGGAACAAGCGCCCTGCCGATAATGTTTTGTTCCTCCCGGGGGACAACTGTAAAAACCACATCGCCGGAGGAAACATTCTGATTGGCGCTCCACACATTTGTAAAAGTAACCTGCCCGGCAATTGAGGTTTTCAGAATAAATGCCTGCTCCCAGCCGGCAAGTTGATTTTTCAGGTTCCCGTAGCGTTCTTTTAACGTGGCAAGTAACTGGTTTTCTGATTCGGATTTTGAAATTTGCTGCTCTTTTATTTGTTCCTGAAGGCTATTCATTGTCATCTGAATGTTTGACAATTCAGTCATTGACTGCTGGTACGCCAGTTTTTGTTTCAGCATGGCGGCTCGCGATTTTTCGTAATCCGATTCGGAAAGCAACTGCTGTCGGTACAGTGAAGAATCGCGGGCAAACTGACCAAATGCCAGTTCGTAATCCTGTCGCAACACACTGATTTGATCCCGTGTTTTTTCAAAATAAACCCTGTAATCCTTGATTTGCTTCTGCAACGAACTAATCCGCTGATCGTAAGGATTGAACGTAAGAAATGTCTGGTAGCTTCTCAACTGACTTATAAAAGAGGAAAAATAGGAATGGTACTGACCCAGGCTGTAATTTTCATCGAAACTGATATTCTGAAAAAGTTTAGGCGAATCAAAATAACCTTCGATTGACTCCAGTTTGTCCAGTAAACGGTAGGCATCGCTATAATTGGCTGTATTTTCAATCAGCGCCAGAATTTCACCTCGTTCTACCATTTCGTTGTTCTTAACAAAAAGCTGGTCGATTTTACCGTTTGATTTGGCAACAATCTGCACAGGAGGATTTTCAGAAACAATGGTGACACGCGAAGAAATCAAATCGGGGTATTTATAATAGTAGCTACCTGAGAACAAAATGACAACAACCAGCGAAATGATGGTAATTCCCCAGCGGACAATCCAGCGTGGCGGTGTGCCAAGAATTTCCTGCACCTCATCGGACCTTATTTCTATGTTATTATTTGTATTCAAATTGTAAAATGGTTGAACTGTAAAATTGTAAAACTGTGAAACTGACAAATTGTGACATTGTGAAATTGCAAAAATGTAAAATTATGAAATTGCAAAATGGCTTGATTTAATATTTTAATTTTTCGTTGGTGAATTTAATCAAATGAAATATTTCTGAACGAATATCATTTATTGCATCAATAAATTTAGAACTAATTTCAAATGTTATCAATTCTCTTCTTTGAGCTTTTCGAATCCAGTCTCCGGTTTCCTCCAAAGAACCTAAACTAATTCTGTAAAATCTAACTTTATCTTTTTTTGAATACCTTCCAAAACCTTCAGCAATATTTGCAGAAATTGAATCGGCTGCTTTAACGAATTGTTTTCCAACAGTATCTTTTGAAAAAAAATCCCATTTAATAACAATATCCCAAACTTCATTGGAAAAATCAAAAGACTTATTGTAAGCACTTATTTTTTTTATAGTCAGATAATTCTTTTCCATAATAATTCATTTTAAATGTTTTCAATTTGTCAATTTATCAATTTCCCAATTTATCAGTTTATCATCCACCTAACTCCAACTGATTCTTCACAAGCTCGTAATAAGCTCCTTTTTTTGCAGCCAGTTCTTCGTGGGTTCCGGTTTCCACAAGTTTACCTTTGTCGAGTACTACAATATTATCAGCACTTTTTACCGTACTCAACCGGTGTGCGACTGTAATTACCGTTCTGCCTTCGAAAAATCCGGACAATTTTTCCATGATGGCTTTTTCGTTATTGGCATCAAGTGCGTTGGTCGCCTCATCAAAAAAGAGGTATTTCGGATCTTTATAAACTGCCCGGGCAATTA
>CAYUBV010000191.1:0-5619 GCA_964443035.1 uncultured Tangfeifania sp. | reverse complement strand
ATAAAAAAACAAAACAATGGCAGAACTAAAAGGTAAAATTCTGGCTGGAAAAATCCTTGTTGAACCAAGGGAAGCCGAAGAAAAAACACAAAGCGGGATCATTATCCCGGATTCAGCAAAAGAAAAACCACAGGAAGGAACTGTAGTTTTAGTCGGTGCTGACAAAAAAGACGAACCCATGGAAGTTAAAGTGGGTGATGTTGTTTTTTATGGCAAATACTCAGGAACCGAATTGCTTATTGATGGCAAAGATTATTTGCTGATGTCACAAACCGATGTTTTGTACATTGCTTAATCAAACAAATTAAAAAAAGAAAAATAAAATGGCAAAAGAAATTAAATTTGACATTGAAGCCCGTGACAGACTCAAATCAGGAGTTGACCAGTTGGCCAACGCTGTTAGAGTAACACTGGGCCCAAAAGGACGAAACGTAGTACTTGAGAAAAAATTTGGTGCACCGCAGATAACCAAAGACGGCGTAACCGTAGCCAAGGAAATTGAACTTCCGGATGCTTACGAAAACCTGGGTGCACAAATGGTAAAAGAAGTAGCTTCAAAAACAGGTGACGACGCAGGTGACGGAACAACCACCGCAACTGTTTTGGCGCAGTCAATTATTAATGTTGGACTGAAAAACGTAGCTGCCGGTGCCAACCCGATGGATTTGAAACGTGGTATCGATAAAGCAGTTTTAAGAGTTGTAAAAAGTCTGGCTGACCAGGCGCATACCATTGGCGACGATTACAAAAAAATTGAATCGGTTGCAAAAGTTTCAGCCAACAACGACGACACAATCGGTGCGTTGATTGCTGAGGCCATGAAGAAAGTACACAAAGAAGGCGTTATCACCATCGAAGAATCGAAAGGTACCGACACATACGTAGACGTAGTGGAAGGTATGCAGTTCGACCGTGGTTACATTTCTCCTTATTTTGTAACCGATGCCGAAAAAATGGAAGCCGACCTGGAAAATCCTTACATCCTGATTCACGACAAAAAAATCAGTACGATGAAGGATCTGCTGCCGGTTCTTGAAGCAACTGCACAAAGTGGTCGTCCGTTGATGATTATTTCAGAAGATGTGGATGGCGAAGCGTTGGCTACCCTTGTAGTTAACCGCCTGCGTGGATCGTTAAAAGTATGTGCTGTAAAAGCGCCTGGTTTTGGCGACCGTCGGAAAGAAATGCTCGAGGATATCGCAGTGTTGACTGGTGGAACAGTAATTACCGAAGAAAAAGGGATGAAGCTGGAACAGACAACGTTGGAGATGCTTGGTGAAGCTGAAAAAATTACTGTTGACAAAGAAAATACTACCATTGTTAACGGTTCAGGCGAGCCAGATATGATTAAAGCCCGCGTTTCTCAAATCAAAAAACAGATTGAAACCACTACTTCTGACTACGACAAGGAAAAACTGCAGGAGCGTTTGGCTAAACTGGCCGGCGGTGTTGCCGTAATTTATGTTGGCGCTTCTTCAGAAGTTGAAATGAAAGAGAAAAAAGATCGTGTGGATGACGCACTGAGCGCAACACGCGCTGCCGTAGAAGAAGGAATTGTTCCTGGTGGTGGTGTTGCTTACCTGCGTGCCTATGATGCACTCAAAGATTTAAAAGGTGCTAACGACGACGAACAAACAGGTATCGAAATCGTGGTCCGCGCGATTGAAGAACCACTGCGTCAGATTGTTGAGAACGCCGGTAAAGAAGGCGCTGTTATTGCCCAGAAAGTGAGAGAAGGAAAAGACGACTTTGGGTACAATGCACGTACAGATAAGTTCGAGCAATTGTATGAAACCGGAGTGATTGATCCTGCAAAAGTTGCACGTATTGCACTTGAAAATGCCGCTTCAATTGCCGGTATGTTCTTAACTACCGAAGCTGTGGTTGTGGAAGAAAAAGAAGAAAATCCGCCAGCCCCGCCAGCCGGTGGTCCCGGAATGGGCGGAATGGGTGGAATGATGTAAAATATAACGCTCGTTTTTAATTATTATCGAAGCCTTCCCGTTGCAGGGAGGGCTTTTTTTTGCTTTCAAAATCCTGACGATTGTCAGGGGCTGTTATTTAACATCTTTTTTTTGTTTTTAAACGACTCATTTATAGGCGGTTTCATTTTTATATATTGTAATACAAAACCATATTTTATAATGCTGAAGATACCTAACTTTACCCCTTTATTTTAAACCATTCATAATAATGAAAGCAAATATAAATGAATTCATTTCCCACCTGCAGGACAGGACTCCGGGAGAAAAAGAATTTCACCAGGCAGTAGAAGAAGTAGTCGGTTCGGTGTGGGATTTTTACAAGCAAAATCCACGCTACCAGCGGGCAAATATCCTGGAACGCATGGTAGAGCCAGAGCGGGTAATTATGTTTCGTGTTCCCTGGGTCGACGACCGCAACGAAGTACAGGTAAACCGCGGCTACCGTATTGAATTCAATTCTGCACTCGGCCCCTACAAAGGAGGTTTGCGGTTTCACGCCAGTGTTACATTAAGTATTCTGAAATTTTTGGGTTTCGAACAAACTTTTAAAAACAGTTTAACCACTTTGCCTATGGGCGGAGGAAAAGGCGGTTCGGATTTCAGCCCGAAAGGAAAATCGGATGGCGAAATCATGCGTTTCTGCCAGTCGTTTATGACAGAATTGTTCCGGCACATTGGCCCGAATACCGATGTGCCTGCCGGCGATATTGGAGTTGGTGGCCGGGAGATAGGCTACCTCTTTGGACAGTACAAACGCCTGCGAAATGAATTTACCGGAGTTTTAACCGGAAAAGGAGTGGGCTGGGGCGGAAGCCTCATTCGCCCGGAAGCTACCGGATTTGGTGCGGTTTATTTTGCACAGCACATGTTGCACCGCATCGGAAAAGATATTGAAGGTCAGATGGTTGGAGTTTCAGGTTTCGGAAATGTTGCCTGGGGCGCCATTGCAAAAGTTAACGAACTGGGTGGTAAGGTAGTAACCATCTCCGGTCCTGACGGTTACATTTACGATCCGCAGGGAGTTACCGGCGATAAACTGGAATACCTGCTCGAACTGCGTGCGTCCAACAACGATGTGGTAGAGCCTTATGCCGAAGAGTTTGGTGCCAGATTTATTCCTGGACGTCATCCGTGGGAAGTGCCCATGAATGTTGCAATTCCGTGTGCTACCGAAAACGAAGTAAACCTGGCCGATGCCAAAGAACTGGTGAAAAACGGTTGCTACCTTTTGGCCGAAGCATCGAATATGGGATGTACGACCGAGGCTGTTTTATACCTTGCCGAAAACTTGGACTATGGACCCGGCAAAGCTGTAAATGCAGGTGGTGTGGCTGTTTCGGGGCTCGAGATGTCGCAGAACAGTATGCGCATCAGTTGGCCCCGCGAAGAGGTGGATGCCCGTTTGAAATTAATTATGAGTAATATTCACGACAGGTGTGTGAGTTATGGCAAAAACGGTTCGAAAGTCGACTATGTAAAAGGCGCCAACATCGGCGGTTTTGTTAAAGTGGCTGATGCCATGCTTGCCCAGGGAGTTGTTTAATTTACAAAATTTCTCTTCCCTGACAAAAGTGTTTTATCCTGTTAACAAAGTAAAATTTAATCTATTGGTAAAGTTGAATTTAACTTCAGGATAAAACACTTTTATACATTTGTCGAAATTTGGATTTTTCGACATGTTAATTGATACACATTCGCATATTTATTCAGAGGATTTTAATCACGACATTGACGAAGTGATGCAACGTGCATACGATAATGACGTGAAAAAGATTATACTTCCGAATATCGATTCGGGCTCAGTTAAGCGATTGCTCGACCTGAGCGATTCTTATCCGCATTTATGCTATCCTTTAATGGGACTGCACCCTACTTCTGTTTCCGAAGATTACAAAGAAGAACTTGAAGCAGTAGAATACTGGCTTCAGAAACGTAAATTTTATGGCATTGGCGAAATCGGGATCGATCTTTACTGGGAGCAGAAATACATTAAAGAGCAGCAGGAAGCTTTCAGGTACCAGATAAAACTTGCCAAATCGAATAACCTTCCTATTGTTATTCATGTCAGAAATTCATTCGAAGAGGTACATACCATTGTTAAAGAGGAGCAGGACGGAAACCTGAAAGGGATTTTTCACTGTTTTAACGGAAGTATAGAAGAAGCACAAAAAGTGACCGACGTCGGTTTTTATATGGGAATTGGTGGCGTGGTCACCTTTAAAAACAGTAAACTGGATGAGGTGATAAAATCGGTTGCTGCTAAAAACCTGGTGCTCGAAACTGATTCTCCCTACCTGGCGCCGGTTCCGAAACGAGGCCGGAGGAACGAAAGCGCTTACCTGGCTTTTGTGGCTCAAAAAGTAGCTGAAATTTATGATATTTCTGTTGAAGAAGTAGCAGAAATAACTTCTGCAAATGCGCGCCAGTTGTTCGGAATTTGATAAATTGCACCGTTAAAACTTAGCGGAGCCTATGGCAATTTCCAACGATAAAAAAACATCCATTCTCATTATCTATACCGGTGGAACAATCGGTATGGTGCACCGCCCGCATACGGGTACCCTCGGTCCGGTTCAGTTCGATCAAATCAAAGAAGAAATTCCGGAACTTAACAAGTTCGATTACACTATTAAAACCATTACCTTCCGGCCGCCACTCGATTCATCGAATATGAATCCGCGCAACTGGGTGAAAATTGCCGGAACAATTCAGAAAAATTACAGCAGGTTTGATGGATTTGTAGTGCTGCACGGAACCGATACAATGGCTTATACCGCCTCTGCATTGAGTTATATGTTCGAAAACCTGAACAAACCGATTATTCTCACGGGGTCGCAACTGCCCATTGGTACATTAAGAACCGACGGAAAGGAAAACCTGATAACTTCGGTGGAAATAGCAGCGGCCATGTCAAACGGAAAAAGTATGGTGCCCGAAGTTTGCATCTATTTTGATTTTAAGCTTTTCAGGGGAAACAGGACTGTAAAACGCGATGCCGATCAGTTCAGTGCTTTCCGTTCGGTCAATTACCCTGAACTGGCAGTTGCCGGCATCGATATCAGGTTCAGAAAAGAATTTATTCATTATCCTGAAAACGAAGGTATTTTAAAATTAAATACCCAGTTCGACGACAATGTGGCCATCCTGAAAATGTTCCCTGGAATCAATCAGAAAGTTTTTAATTCCATACTGAATATCCCGGGATTAAGGGGCGTGGTTCTGGAAACTTTCGGTTCAGGAAATGTTCCTACCACAAAATGGCTGATTAATTGTGTAAAAAAGGCCATAAAAAAAGAGATTTTTATTTTAAATGTTACCCAGTGCGAAGGAGGACAGGTAGCAATGGGGCAATACGAAACAAGCCTTGAGCTGCTGAAAGCAGGAGTAATTTCAGGAAAAGACATGACAACCGAAGCTGCCATTACAAAACTTATGTTTTTATTGGGGCAGCGGCTTTCACACAACGAAATTAAAATGTATCTCAATAAGAACCTGCGCGGGGAAATAAGTGGATAGCTTTATTTCTTTTTCATATTTTTTTATTATTTTGCAGCCCTCTAAGTGAGGCATGCCGGAAAAAGGAGAGGTGCAGGAGTGGCTGAACTGGCACGCCTGGAAAGCGTGAATACCGCAA
>CAYUBV010000190.1:0-5626 GCA_964443035.1 uncultured Tangfeifania sp. | reverse complement strand
TTACCCGGCCATCCGGCTTTATACGGATGTGCTTCCATTGCATCGGCACTGCTCGAAAGACTGACAATCGATTCTGAACTTTTTGCTTCCGAGCGCTATGTATTATACAGCATAATGGAATTTAACTGCCCGGAGAAACTTATCCGAAAAATTTCGTCAGATGAACTCCCTGAAAACTGGGACATTATCCCATTTAGAAAAAGCACGCAGGAATTTGGCACGAAACTGCTGCAATCAGGCATTGTTTGTTTTGCTGTTCCTTCGGTGGTCGATAAAACATCTTCCAACTATATTTTAAACCCGGCTTCAAAAAACTTCGGCAAAATAAATTGGGAAGTTTATCCCCTGGAACTCGACAAACGAATAATCAGGTGAGCCGTTCGATCAAAAATTAATTTTCCATAATTTCCTTCACCCGTGTAATCGCCTCCAGGTAAGCTGTTACGGGGTACATTTTCTCCTCGTACCACAACGATGCAAAGTAAAGTCCGATGGGAGCGGTTTTGAATCCGTTTTCCTGATAAAATTTATCGAGCCATGCAAGGCCTTTCTCACAAGCCTTCATGTTTTCATGCGAGGCAAGCGCCGAAACTGAAAGGGCCGTCTCTTCCATTGTTCCGGGAACAGACTTGTCTCCTCCCCAACTCCCGTCGTTATTCTGAACCGAAACCAGGAATTTATTTCCCTTTTCTATCATTTCCGTTAAACGGATTTTATTGTTTCCTGAAAGCCAGTTGTGCGTAAACGCATCGTTCAAATAAGCAACCACTCTGGCAGTTCCGTAAACAGGATTTTGATGATTTGGAGCTAATTGATTTCCAAACCAAAGCGGCAGCCAACTGCCATTTTCATTTTGATGTTTATCGAGATATTCCAATGTTCTTTGAAACATCTTTTCCATTTTTTTATGCTGATTGCCGGACAACTCTTCCGAATAAAACTCTTTTACAGAAGAGACCGCCAACAGACAGTGGCCGGTTAAATCGGAGCAACTCTGATCGAAAGGCAATTTGCCCCAACCCCGCGAAAAAGTAGGAAATCCGCCGTCGTTATTCTGAAGTGTTGAAAGCCATTTTATGGCAGCCAGCACTTCTTTTTTCACCATTTCTTTGGGCTGAAGTTTTAACAGCGCCAGAACTGCTCCCGGTGTATCGTCTCCGTCGGGTACTGAACCGGAATAGTTTGTCCAGCCCCAGCCACCGGGCCGGGTTCCGTTAAACGGGTGCACCTTGTCGTTTTGAATCAGTTTGAAATGATCGGCAATTTTATCCTGCTGGTCGGTGGTTATAAAACCTGTTAAACCCGAGCGGTAGGCTTTTACCGAAAGCGAAGTTACCCAGGTGGATAAATCCACATCAATGGGCCAGCTTCCGTCTTTGCGCTGGGTTCTTTTTAAGAACTGAATTCCCTTTTTTACCACTTCAGTTTCGCCATATCCAGAATTTAATAAACTCAGTGCCACAAAAGCCGTTAAAGGAATCGCTTCGAGATAGCCACCGCTTTCGGGCAACATACGATGTAAAATTTTCATTGCCCTGCCAATGGAAACCTTCCTGACAATTCGCCAGAACAGGGTTGATTTTTTCTTTTTAAAAATTACGATTCCAACTGCTACCAGGGCAGGAATGGCATAACTCACAACACTTAGATTGAGAAACCGGTAGAAACGCCGTGGCAGCAGCGATAATTCAAACGGGAGTTGCGGAATATGTTTAAAGGCATCGGGGCCGGGAACTCCGCAAAGCCCGCACATAGCCAGAATAGGAACCGAGAACGTATAATCTTTTTGATAATGTTCGAGTATGTAATCAACCACCTGCGGGGAATTCACATCGATTTTGAAAGAACCGAGGTATTTCGAGATGCTTTTTTGTGTTTCACGAACAGACTTATTTCTTTTGGCATACAGATTCAGGGCGGCATAAACCAACAAGCTGGTACTTACATTTCCCGGGCTTTCGGGTGTGTCGCCGTAACTGCCGTCATTGTTGATGTTGTGCTGCAGCCAGTTGATTCCGTTTTTTATCGGCCCGGCATTTTTCTTCGGATTATCGAAATGCAGGGCAGCTACTGCAACAGCCACTCCAAGCGCACTCGAGGAAAGTTTTCCTTCCCAGAATCCTTCAGGTTTTAATTCTCCGGCCACATATCTTCCTACCTCATTAAATCTTTTGTCTATATCGTAATGCCCTGTTTTCATGAAAGTGTTCCCAAAATTAACAATCCGTAAAAAGTGTATTCCAAATCTTTTACTTCATCGCCGTTGCCAGCCAAAAACGCGCCTGAATCATAATTCTGCTGAACCAGTTCCAACGCATCCGGAGCCACCACCCGTAATTCTGCTCCGGCTTTTTTCAACACAAAAAGCGCCACAGCCGTTGATAGTAAATCAGCACTTTCTGCATCTTTAAAAGCTTTAAAACCCATTCCTTCTTCGTAATATTCAAAAAGCTGTTCTTCATCTTCTTTAACATCTGCCCCAACAATGTGGCGTGCCAACAACCACGCCGCCCTGAAACTACAGGGCACATCTTCAGAAATCCGGTGGCTCCGTAAGACAATTTTAAAAATGGGGTAAATAAATTTCTGTTTTTTATAAACCGCATCGAAACTCAGCAAAAAAAGGAAAGCCCGGTAAGCGAGATTCA
The DNA here is from genome assembly GCA_964443035.1 of uncultured Tangfeifania sp. GTDB lineage: Bacteria > Bacteroidota > Bacteroidia > Bacteroidales > Prolixibacteraceae > Tangfeifania. The sequence goes on along the minus strand of CAYUBV010000190.1, from coordinate 2,978 downwards.
TCTTCCAACCTGAATAAAAAAAAGTTTTGAGAAATGAAAACAGAGTTGGTTTACTGAAATTATTTTCATCGAGTATCAGCCGGATCAAAAGCAGCGCATGCTTATCTATTACCTGATTATTTGCCACATGCAATCCACCGGTATACTTTTTCAGGTTGTTTTGCAAATCTTCCAAATTGAGCGCTTTTGAAAACCAGGCCCCAAATAGTGAATAATACAAATCCGGTTTCCCTCCGCGGTTAACAAAAGCACCGGATGTGTGTTGCTGCGATTTTATAAACGCCTCTACCTCTTTCCTGCTGTTTTCTTCGAGCAATAAATAACCTGTTCTGATATCATGGATAAAGTCCTCGTAAATTGGCCGGTGTAGCTTTTTTGTGTTCACTTTTACGATTTAAAAACTTTTCCCATTAAACCAAACAAACTTAACCTGAGTTTCAGGTTTTCCAGTTTATCGAGTTCCGCATGACATTTCTGAATGTATTCAGCGAGGTATTTTTTTGCCTTGTTTTCAATGGTAAACTGCTGAAAATAATTTTCGAGTACGTCCATTTTTCCGGGCTTTAAAATTTCGGAAAAAGAAGGTGATTCGCCATTCATATCGTGGTTTAAAAGTGCAAGCAGGAACGGAAAATCAAACGCATGTTTCAGTTCGTTGTCTTCACGGAACTCGTTTAAATCGTCGCGTATCTGATAGGCAATTCCGAATAATTCAGAGAAACGTTCCAGGTGTTTTTTATCTTTTTCAGGAGCACCGCCGGCAATCGCTCCAATTAACAAGGCCACTTTTACTGCTTCGCCGGTTTTTTGTTCAAAAATTTTCAATACTTCTTCCACCGATTTCTGCTTCATGTTTTGAGCAAGCAAAATATCGGCTCCCTGTCCTACTGAAAGTGTGATGTGCGAACCTGCAACTATTTTCAGGCATTCGGTTTTCACCTCTGCAGTGCAGGATAAATTTGCCAGCAGTCCGTATCCTTTCCCGATTAAATAATCGCCGGTATTTATGGCCAGCGGAATTCCGTCGCTTTTGTGCAATGCAGGCTGGTTATACCGGAAATCTTCATCGTCTTCAATATCATCGTGAATCAGCGAAGCTTTGTGAAAACATTCGATAATTACTGCCAGCGCCGACTGCATTTCTTCTGAAATATTTTCGGAATAAGACTGGTAAGCCAAAATTGAAAGAAGTGGTCTCATTCGCTGACCACCCAGTGTCATGGTCCGCAATGCCAGTTTTTCCGTTTTACTTTCCTGTGGGAAAAAAGCTTTCAGTCGTTCTTCGCTAAAATATTCCTTCGCCTGATTTTTCAGCAAAGACACAGATAGCGGACGTGTTTCTTTTTCCTCTGTAAATTGTTCCATTTCAGAAAACAGCCATTCGTAATCGAGCGTAGTATTGTCGCATCCGTCGTAAAGCAACGGAATGCCGATTGCCGGCACTGCTGCATTGGTAACCGGTTCGAAAGAATTCTGAAGAACAGGCATGCAACTTACGCCAACCACTGCATCGATTGAACCTTCTTCCACCAGACCGATAGCCACGGTTGTTCCTTCGGCCACCAGTGTGGAATACCCCAGTTTTTCAGCTTTTTCAATAATGTGATCCAACTGACAGCTTTTACAGCCGGCGCAAATCAGGCCCAGCTCATCGAGAACACCCTGACAATGATTGCTGTTTTTCAGACATTGCGGAAGCAAAAGCAACCTGCGGTGAAACGGCGTGGCAGCAACAACTTCGCGCCAAATTTCGTTGCCCATTAAAACCATGGTGAAATCAAGAAATTCTTTAGCTTCATCCAATCTATCCAATATTTTTTTTGAATGGATTGCAAGGGTTTCCATGTTGCTTGGTGGCACAATTTTATTTTCGGTTATGAATAAAGCAACCTCTTTCCGCAACATTTCGCGGATTTTTTTCTCCTGAGGAACTTTTAATATTCGTGTTGTTTCAACCATAATTATCCGTATGCTCCAAGCCCGAAAAAAGCGTGTTTTTTTGCAAACCGGTAAACCCAACCCTTTTCAGGGACAGGTGTGCCCGAGCCATGACTGGGAACTTTTGGCATTGCCCTTAAACGTTCGGCTTCGTTTCCTCTGCCGGAAGTATCTTCGGCATTGAACCTTTCGGTAAAATCAACCAGCCACTGCGGGTCTTCCATTAAAATACACCCGGTAGTTTTTCCGGGAATTTCTTTTTTAAGCACATTTAGAAATTCAGATTCACGGTATATTTCTGCCAGGGATTTTCCGTTTACCCGGTCGGTGGCAAACTGAATAACAGGACACGGCTCGATGTAACCGGATGCATTGATGTGATGGCTCAAACCGGTTGCTGCCGGGCACAAACCGTTTCCATTTTCGTCCCAGTAAGCATCGATAATCGCTATGTCGTATTCCGAACGTGCATCTACCATAAACTGACGTAACGTTTGAATCTCCTCTTTGTTTAACGCCAGCTCAACCGACGGATCGCCTCCCACCGGACGGAAAATATAATACCACAAATAAGCGGCTCCTTTATCGATGAGCGAATGAATAAAATCGGGGGACATTGCCAGTTCGAGGTTCGATTTGCAAACACTCATGGCAACTCCGGTGATTAATCCGGCGCCTGTGGCATTTTCAACAGCTTCGTTAGTACGGCGGTAAACGTCTTTTCCCCGGCGGCGGACATCGGCCACTTCCTCATCGCCTTCAAAACTGATAAGCGGAGTTACATTTGCCAGTTTTCTCAATCGCTCAGCAACTTCGGCTGTCAGCAGGGTTCCATTGGTAAAAAGCTGGAAATAGCAGTCGGGGTGTTTTTCCAACACATCGAAAAGTGGTTTGTACATCAGCGGCTCACCGCCAAGAATCCCGAAAAAGTAAGACCCCTGAGCTTTTGTTTCGGTAATTATCCGGTTGAGTTTTTCGGGAGACATCCGGTGATTGTTGCTTTTGCCGGTTACCCAGCAGCCCTGGCAATTCAGGTTGCA
>CAYUBV010000189.1:0-5695 GCA_964443035.1 uncultured Tangfeifania sp. | reverse complement strand
ATGGATTGCCTCGAAGAACTGGATGCCGTCAAATATCCGGTTCGGATCCGAATTGACCGCTGAAGCTGGCCCTGGTTTCCGCCTTTTTAATTTTAGGCAGGTTGCCGGAAAAATACGAGAATTAAAGAATGATAACGGGGTGGCGGATATCCTTCACTACCCGCAATATTATTTCCTGTCATCATCCGTTTTCGTGCTTCGTGCTTCGTGCTTCCGTCTTTTCTCTTCTATCTTCCCCCACAACTTCCCGGCTTTGCGGAAAATACTTTTGGTGGCTTTTTCCATCGACTGGTCGGCTTTTTTGTAGGTTTTACTTTCGTGAATTTTGTCTGCGGCTTCGTCGATATAATCTGCGGCTTTGTCAATCCACTTGTCGGTTTTCTCCTCCACCGTTTCTTTTTTCTTATCCTGTTTGCTGTCTTTCTTCTGTTCCATGCTGTGACTATTTATTGTTGGTGATTCGATTCAAAGTTAATTAAATAGTTTTGAACCCGGTGAATTCGCTTTTTATCCGTTCGCGCCGGTTTGTTATCCGCGATGAGTGAAACCCGGGTGATTCGTAATTGTTGTATAAATAAACGGTTAAAATCATTCTATGTTAGTTCGCGAATCGGAAAAATACGCATTGCTGGGTGATGATTTTAAAATCACCTATACTGAACTTCATAAAAATATTTCAGGTTTTATTTCTGCACTGGAAAATGTAAAACCCGAAACCCGCATTGTTATTTTCTCGGAAAACCGGCCCGAATGGGTGTATGCATTGTATGCCATCTGGAGTTGCCAATGCATTTCCGTGCCGCTCGACTTTATGGCATCGGAAGATGAGTTGGATTACATGCTTAAAGACAATGCACCCGGGGTTATTTTTTGTTCCGGAGAAACCAAAGAAACGTTGAGTGCGGTGGTTCAGAAAAACGATTTCAAACCTAAAATTCTTGTTTTTGAAGATATCCGGGAAAAACAAACGAACGGGAATAAATTTTCGCCGGAAATTAAGGAAACGGAAAAAACAGCTTTAATTCTTTACACATCGGGTACCACAGGCAGTCCGAAAGGAGTAATGCTTTCGTTTAAAAATCTGGTTTTTAATGTGAAGTCGGTAACCGAAAAGGTACGCGTTATTGAACCGGACGACCGGATTTTTATGTTGCTGCCGCTGCATCATATTTTCCCGCTAATGGGCACTTTGATTCTGCCGCTTTACATCGGGTGTACAATCGTTGTTTCGCCCTCGCTGGTGGCCGAAGATTTTATCAAAACCATTCAACGGTATAAGCCCACCATTTTAATTGGAGTTCCCAGGTTGTATGAATCCGTTCGCAGAAGAATTGTCAGAACTTTAAAAAAGAACATCGCCACACGGGCAGTTTTTGGTCTGGCACGGGTAGTTGGGAACAGAACGATTTCAAAAAAAGTATTTCAGAAAATACATAACCGGTTTGGCGGTTCGCTGAAATACCTCGTTTCCGGCGGCGCCAGCCTCGATGCCGGAATATACCGTGATTTTAATGCCCTGGGATTTGAGGTGCTCGAAGGTTACGGACTGACCGAAACCGCGCCTTTGATTGCATTCAACCGCCCGGGAAATTCAAAAGCAGGTTCGGCAGGGCAGGCTGTGCCGGATGTTCAGCTTCGCATCGAAGAGGATGAAGTCCTGGTAAAAGGCGATAACGTGATGCAGGGGTATTACAACAGGCCGGAGGAGACAGGCGAGGTGATAAAAAACGGATGGTTTTATACCGGTGACCTGGGATATCTGGATGGCAAAGGATTTCTGTTTCTGACGGGCCGAAAAAGCGAAATCATTGTTTTGCCCAACGGAAAAAATGTTAATCCCAAAGAAATTGAAAGTAAAATTCTGGATTATGGCGAAGGGATAAAAGAGGTGGGAATTTTCCTGCACAACGATACTCTGCAGGCGCTCGTTTATCCTGATTTCAAAGCACTGAAAGGAAAAAACAGGGATGAAATACATGCGCATTTTAAAACGAATGTTTTCGATAAACTGAATGAATCGGTAAGCGGGTATAAGACCGTAAAAAAGTTTCATGTAGCCAAATCGGAACTACCCAAAACACGCATGGGAAAGGTGAAACGGTTTAAATTGCCTGACTTCCTTGAAGAGAAAGATGAAGAACGCCCGCGGGAGAAAGAACCTGATTTGGAAGAGTACCGGCTGCTTAAAGAATTTATTCATGATGAAACCGGCCGGCCGGTTCATCCCGGCGATCATCCGGAGATGGATCTTGCTCTTGATTCGCTGGCAAAGGTGAGCCTGGTATCTTATATTTCCTCCACATTCGGCATTGAAATGAACGAGCAGGATTTGACGGATTTTGAATCGGTTGCGGAGCTGGCGGAAACCCTTCATCGAAAAAAAACAAAAACCAGTGAAGAAAAGCTGGACTGGTCGGATATACTCAAAAACACCTCCGGGATTTCCGTACCGGATTCCTGGCCGACCCTAAATCTGTTCACTGCTGTTTCACGCTTCTTTTTCGCTGTTTTTTACGATGTAAAAACATCGGGGCTGGAGAATCTCCCCGAACCACCTTTTATTCTGGCACCCAATCACCAAAGTTTTCTGGATGGATTTCTCTTGATTTCCTGTCTGGAAAAAAAGCAGCAAAAGGATGTTTATTCCTATGCCACTGCTGAATATTTTCCGTGGAAACCGCTGCGTTATCTGGCCAAAAGGAATAATATTATTATTATGAATCTCCGAAAGAACCTGAAACTTTCGATGCAAAAACTGGCAGTTGCCCTGGAAGCCGGTAAAAGCCTGATGATATTTCCGGAAGGGGAGCGGTCGGAGGATGGAAAGCTGCAGGAATTCAAACAAACTTTTGCAATCCTGAGCCGCGAAATGGATGTTCCTGTGGTACCGGTAGCTGTTAAAGGAACCCGGGAAGCTTATCCGCGGGGAAAATTCTTTCCTAAGCTATTTAAACGGCTGGAAGTTAAATTTTTGCCACCGGTGAACCCGGGGCAAAAATCATACGATGAAATTACCGACAAGGTCCGGGAGCAGATAGAAAAATCAATTTGATTTTATCATCCGTATATTCCGTGGTTCAAGAATGCAAAAATACTCTGCTGATGCATGCTTGCAGGGGTTTGTTTTAAGCACACGAAAGTATTGGTGCGGAAGCCCGGAGCGGGTAAACAAACTTTTTTCTATTGCGGCAGTGAATGGCATTCACTGCTGAGAGTGACCTTTTATCCTTTTATACTGGATTTCGTCCCAAAAACCCTCCATTTGTCCCATTTATTTTATCCGGCCCGGTTCATGCATTAGGTTTATGCGCATGCCGGTGGCGCTGACTGCCGGATCGAGAAATTCCCAAAGCAGGTAAACCTTCTTTCGGGTTGAATGTTTGGGTATTTCATGATTCGCGTTAAAATTCGGTGACAGATTTTTCGCTGCGCATTAAGGGATTTCAGCATTTTTATGAAAACAATTAAACAACAACAAAGAATGATTAAGTATTCAAAAAATAAGATTGATTTTTTAATGGAGTTAAGGACTTCAGTAAACGACTATTTTAAAAACAACAACATAGAACCCTACGGCAACAAAAAGATTATTGTGAAAAGTGTTATTATGGGCATCGTATATCTTGGCCCGTTAATTCTTATGATTGCCGGGGTTTTTACTTCGGTTTGGGCAGTGCTTGCCTGCTGGCTGGTGATGGGATTTGGTAAGTCAGGTGTGGGAATGGCTACCATGCACGACGCCAACCACGGTTCTTTCTCGAAAAAGAAATGGGTGAACAAATTGTTTGGCAATTCACTGTACCTGCTGGGTGGTTATCCGCCCAACTGGCGTTACCAGCACAACACACTTCACCACGGGTATACCAATATTGAAGGCCACGATGAGGACATTGCCCCACCGGGGATTTTGCGTTTGTCGCCCCACCGGCCCTTGAAAAAAATACACCGCTACCAGCATCTTTACGCATGGGTTCTTTACAGTTTAATGACCATTTCATGGATCATTACGAAAGATTTCAGCAGAATGATAAAGTATAAAAAGATGGGAGTGAAACTGAGCGGCAAAAGAAAATACAACCGTATGATGACTGAGCTCATTGTTTCAAAAATTGCATATTATGCCATATTTTTGGTAGTGCCGCTGTTAACTATACCGGTGGCATGGTACTGGGTGGTTGCCGGTTTTCTGCTGATGCATTTTACGGCCGGACTGGTGCTTGGCGCTATTTTTCAAACGGCACATGTGGTACCTACATCGGAATATCCGCTGCCCGATGAGAACTGCGAAATGGACTATAACTGGGCAGCCCACCAATTGTACACCACGTGCAATTTCGCTCCGAAAAACCGGTTGTTTGGCTGGCTGATTGGCGGCCTGAATCACCAGGTAGAACACCACTTGTTTCCAAATATCAGCCACATTCATTACCGCAATATTGCGGCTATTGTGAAAGAAAAGGCCCGGGAATACGGATTGCCCTACCATGTAAACCAGAGCTTCCTGGGTGCAATAGGCCAGCATGTGCGAATGCTGAAGTTGCTGGGAACTTCTTCTGCTTCCCGTTTGTAATCAATTGTTTTTCAAACTGAGCTTTAAGCGAAGTTTTAAATTAGACTTATAGTTTTTGGTTATTAAATAAATCTGTACAATATTTTGTTATCCTTGCAGTTTGTTTTTTGAGGACGTGGAAAAACACTTATTTTTTTGAAGACGATGCAATTTGTGTCGCTGTTCATAACTTAATTTTTTTTTATTCGTTAAACTGAATTTTAAAAAGATGGGTGCCATCCGTTTATTACATTTTACAAATCTGAATATTTTACAAGAATGAAACGAATTATTATTCTGCCGGTTTTGCTGATTTGCCTGTCGGTTACAACATTTGCCCAAAAAGATCCCGAAGCCTGGAAAAGCGAACCTAACATTGAAAGACAGTACGAGGTGTTTAAAGAAAACGTCAATTTCTGGGACGGGAGGTATTTTATGCCTCCGTCGCAACTGGATGCCTTTTTTAATGCCCTGAATGATTCGGTGGCAGAGCTTGAAAATGAGATAAATGACCGGGCATCCCAAATAAATGAACTGGAAGCAGAACTGAGGTCAACCAATCAGCAACTTGCCGATGCAAGAGCTGAGCTGGAAACCAGTATCGAAAACCGGAATACTATTGCGGTTTTGGGGCAGGATGTGAGTAAAAGCATCTATACAGTTACCATGAGTATGATTATTCTGGCACTGCTGGCAATACTGGGTGTTTTGTTTATTCTATATAATCGCAGCAATAAAGTTACCGTCAGAACCAAAAAGGATTACAACGATTTAAAGAAAGAATTTGAAACGCATAAAAAGAATGCACTCGACCGCTACACTAAAATAAACACCGAGCTGCACCATACCCGCATGAAGCTGAAGAACCAATAGCAACTACCCGTCAAAGTTTTCAAAAACTTTTATCTTTATCCCCGTAACCGGAAATGTGAAAACTAAACAGGAGAATAAGATGAGAAAAGTAGTTGTCGGTATCCTTTTAATGGCAGCAGTTTTAATAACTGCCTGCAACTCCACAAATAAAAAACAGTCGGAAAACAACGATGAGGGCGATTTGCCACGGGTAGCCATCTGCGGACTGGCCATCGAGTCGAGCACCTTTTCGCCAGCCCAAAGCCATATAGAAGATTTTCGCGTAAGACGCGG
>CAYUBV010000188.1:0-5704 GCA_964443035.1 uncultured Tangfeifania sp. | reverse complement strand
GTGTTAATGCATACTCTGCTAAAAATCGAAACCATGTCAATGAACTTATATATTACGGCACTATTGCCGCTTAATTTTTTAACGAAGTATTGTAAAAAAAAGTAAAAGAAAAATTCATGGCAACAACAGCAGATTTTAGAAACGGTATGTGCATCAACTACAAAGATGATATATACACCATCGTTCATTTTCTACACGTAAAACCAGGGAAAGGGCCGGCATTTGTCCGCACAAAACTGAAAAATGTAAAAACCGGCAGGGTCGTTGAAAATACCTTCTCTTCAGGTGTAAAAGTAGAAGAAGTACGGGTGGAACGCCGCCAGTACCAGTATTTATACAAAGACGACATGGGTCTCAATTTTATGAACACAGAAACCTTTGAGCAGTTACCGATACAGGAATCGATGATTGAAAATTCAGACCTGCTGAAAGAAGGGCAAGTGGTTGAAATTAACTTTCATGCAGAATCCGAAACGCCTTTAACAGTTGAAATGCCTCCGTTTGTTGAACTCCAGGTAACCAATACCATCGAGGGGGAGAAAGGGAACACGGCCAGCTCAACGGCACTAAAACCTGCAACCCTTGAAACCGGGGCCGAAATTATGGTACCCATGTTTATCAATCAGGATGAAATGATAAAAATAGATACCCGCGACCGTTCCTACAGCGAACGGGTGAAACAATAAAATAACAAATAATACAGGAGAATCCGGGTTGAGTTTTCAGGCCGGATTTTTTATGCACCGGTTTTTACCGGATCTTCACGGCGGGAGTAAATATCGATGGCCACAATCATGGCCGTAAAACCCCAAAAAGGCACCGAAAGTTTATCGGTATCGAGGAAATTATTCAGAAAGCCGTGAACATAATATGTAACCAGCCCCAACAGGGCAGCCAGCAAAATTCCTCTCAACCGGGCGTTGTTTAGCCTTAACCAAGTGCGCACAGCGGTATAAACCACGGTTAAAAGAATCAGCAGGAACGTAACAAGCCCCAACACTCCCGATTCCGACAACGCGCTAAGATATTCACTGTGGGCATTTCCCCCGTCACCGGCATTTGTACTGATAATGGTGCGATCTTTTTTAAGTTGAAAAGCAGCATAATTAAACATGTAGGTGCCTGGCCCAAAGCCAAAAACAGGCCGGTCTTCAAACATCCGGAGGGCCGAGCTCCAGCGGTTAAGGCGTTCGAGGTTCGATACATCGGTTGTAATATTGGCACTGGAAGAAAAATGCTCCCTGAGATTGGAAGAGGACTCATCGGAATTGCGTTCAAGATACATAACCATTTGCGACTGAAACGAAAGTACCAGCACAATAGAAACTGCCGCTGTTATGAATAGGTGTTTAAAACTGATTCGAAGTTTCAGGATGCCCCAAACTCCCAATGCTGCTATCATGCTCACCCACGCAGCCCGGCTGTATGAAAGGATAAAAGCAGAAATCATAATGCCAAAAACAATCCATGAAAAAATCCTTACCCTTTTTGAATAGTGGCGGCTGAAAGCAAATAAGGCTACAAAAGGCAAATACATAGCCAGCGCTGCACCATAAGACGTATGGTCGTTATAAAACGGTGTAACCACGAAGTGGGCTGCTTGCTTGTTCAGTAAACCATAACCGGCGTGCCGGTAAGTAGTGTAGAAAATAACAATGACGATTGCCACCAGATAAAACCAGACATACTTTTCCATATTTTTCCCTTCCGAAAAAATTTTGGCTGTCAGAAAATACAGCACTGCCACAAACCAAATTCTTGCCAGCAGGAATTTAAACGAAACATCCGGCATGGTGCTGGTAAGCGACGTTAACAAAATCCAGAAAATATTAAGAAATATGGCCAGCGAAACCGGGTGGGTTAAAATCTTCCTGTCGAAATTTCGCTCGTGTACTACTTTCAGGAGTAAGAGAAGAATCAGGCCGCCAAGCAGGGGTTCGGTAGGCAAAAACAAATCAAAACTGAGCCACGGCATAAACTCACTCAGCGGCACCGAAAGAGGGGCAAAAAATACAATTAAATAGATTATTTTATCAAAGGAAAAAATGGCCAGAAGGAAAATACCCAAAACAAGCGGCAGGATATTCAGGGCAAGGGTTTGCTTATTTATCAGAAACCAGGCGTTCAATAAAATAAACCCTACCGATATGAGATAAAAAAGGGTGATTTTTATGGTATGGCTCCAATTCAATTTTCAATCATTTTTCCGGTAATCGAGCACAAGAAAAACCAGCAATGCAAGAAAAAGCGCAGACAAGGTGGATAAAACCACGATGAGCCACCGCACCGGGTACGATTTTTTATCGGCCGGAACCGGGTATTCAACCACGTGAGCATAGGTAATATCTGTTTCATATTCAGACAGGTAATGCTCGTACTGGTTTGTTAACGAGTCGATAGAAGTTACCAGGTAGTCGAAGCGCGATTCGAGCCAACGTGCTTCGGTGCCCTTCAGGGCCAGGTTGTCGTAAAGGTCCTCTATCTTCCTGACATTGGTTCCGGTTGCCCTGCCCAAAGAAAGGGCATTCATATACCCTTCGGTAACCCTTTCTGCCTGTGATTTGTAATCCAGTATTCCATATTCACTCCTGACAGAATCGAGCTGGTTAAGTACAGTATCCAAATCGGCATACCTTCTGTCGAGTAATCTTTCTGAAATTTGAACCATTTCCAGCTCTTTATTCTTATGCATTTCACCCATTTTCCGGTTGTAGAAATGAATGATGGAATCGCACATATTGCTGGCCCGCTGCGGGTCTTCATCCCTCACCTTAATTTCTACCGTTTCAAATGTTGTTTTGCTGGTATTTACATTCTTATTGTAAATATCAAGCATATAGGTCATGTAAAAAGGATCGTCGCGATTAATTTTATACACCTCATCCAACCTGAAAGCATCAAACATTTTTTGTTTAATATCCCTTGAATTGACGACTTCGAGCATCTGTTCGGTTTCCGATTCCTCGCTCAAAACCCAGATATTGGTGGGATAAATACGGGCGGTTGATTTAAATTTTGGGGTGATAAACAGCGGCCCGGAAAAAAAGGCCGATAAAACTATGGCCACCACCCCTACCAGGATAAAATGAAACTTGCGCCTCCAAATCAGTTGGAGAATTCGCTGGTTGTCAAAAAAATTATTCATAAATGTGGTTTCTTTTTGATCGCACTATTGCAACGAAGCGGGAGCGCTTTTAGTATTGACAGGCAATGAATTTAGGGAATATTCATTCGGCAATCAGCAGGAAATAATTTTTCTTCCCTTTTTGCACCAGAATGTATTTTCCGCCAATTAAAAATTCATCCCCGACAAGCAATTCGGCATCGGTGATTTTTTCTTTGTTAATACTCAGGCCATTCCCTTTAATGGTCCGTCTCAATTCGCCCTTCGAAGGAAATACGGCCGTTTTTTCTGTCAGCAGCTCAATTATATTGATACCGTTTTGGATTTCAGTTTTTGAAATTTTAAACTGCGGGACCCCTTCAAAAACCGCCAGGAAGGTTTTTTCATCGAGCTTACGAAGTTGCCCGGCAGTTCCTTTTCCAAATAAAATCTGGGAAGCTTCTACCGCCATTTCATACTCCTCCCCGGAATGTACCATGGTGGTTATTTCTTCAGCAAGTTTCTTTTGCAGTAACCTCAGGTGCGGCGATTGGCGATGTTCGGAAACAAGGTGGTCAATTTCTTCTTTCTGCAATAATGAAAATATTTTTATATAACGCGCTGCATCTTCATCGGAGGTGTTTAGCCAAAACTGATAAAATTTATAGGGCGAGGTGCGTTCCGGGTCCAACCAAACATTGCCCTCTTCGGTTTTTCCAAATTTCGAACCATCGGCTTTTGTGATGAGCGGGCAGGTAACGGCAAAGGCTTCTCCCCCTTCTATCCTTCGAATCAGCTCAGTGCCGGTAACAATGTTGCCCCACTGATCGGAACCGCCAACCTGGAGTTTGCAGCCCAGGGTTTTATACAGGTGCAAAAAATCGTAGCCCTGCACCAGCTGGTAGGTGAATTCAGTAAACGACATCCCGGTGTTTGATTCCTCGCCCAACCGTTTTTTTACGGAATCTTTCGCCATCATATAATTTACCGTAATATGCTTGCCCACGTCGCGTATAAACCGGAGGAATGAAAATTCCTTCATCCAGTCGTAATTATTCACCAAAACGGCGGCGTTGGGCATGTCGCTTTTAAAATCGAGAAACCTGGCCAGTTGCTGTTTTATACATTCCTGATTGTGCCGCAAGGTAGGCTCATCCAGCAGATTGCGCTCCTGCGATTTCCCGGAAGGATCGCCAATCATTCCGGTGGCCCCGCCAATCAGTGCAATGGGCTTGTGTCCCGCCAGCTGAAAATGTTTCAGCATCATAACACTAACCAGATGGCCGATATGCAGCGAATCGGCAGTGGGATCGATTCCCAGGTAAGCTGCAGTCATTTCTTTGGAAAGTTGTTCTTCCGTTCCGGGCATTATGTCTTGCAGCATACCCCGCCATTTCAGTTCTTTAACAAAGTTCATTCAACTATTTTTTGCAAAATTTGCGCAAAGATATAAAATGTCGCCCTTTTACAGGTTACTTTGATTACAAAATAAGGAGACGGCTAAATAAGTTTCAGGGCATTGAGAAAAACCAACCCCACTGCTACCCAGAAAATTAAATTGTAGATAACAGTAATGCCGGCAAACTTGAGAAACAGTTTCCCGATTCCCTGCCCGTAAAACCGTTTAAGCGCCAACAGTAAATAAACCGGAATGGTAAAGAACAAAATGAGGCTTATCAGTCCCAGGTTTCCTTCAAAAATCATGTAAATAAGAGTGAGAAGGATGAAAACAATAAAAATGAAGGAATGCAGGTGAATTGAAAAAATCAGGTGCCGGATATAATAATGATTCCGGCGGAAATAGAACAGCCACAGCAGGAGTGCAAAAACCGGCAGCAACAGGAAAAACGCCCACGACATGTACTTCAACCCACGGGCCAGCACTTGCTCCGGCGAGCGGCACAGGCGAATGTAATTAATAAGTCTTGCCCGTTTTTCAGGATTTTCCTCCGTTTCAAGTTGTTTCTCAAACTGAAGCGCCAGGTTATTGAGCGCACTTCTTAAATCAGGAGATTGCAGGATTTCATTAAAATCAACTGACGATAGAATATGGTTGGAAGAATCGGCAAATGTAAATTCCATTATTGCGGCAGGATCAACTTCTTCACCCAAATCGGTAAAAACCGAATCGGCCACTCCAACCGTTACAGAGTCAAGTCCCAGAAATAAACCACCTTCTTCAACAGGACGGGTTAAAGCAAAATCAAGACCCCTGCCCGTATAAATCTGAAGGAGCAAAAAAAGAACAAAACTGGTAAAAATGAAAAACCGGATAGGCGAGGCGTACCTCACGCGGTGACCATCAAAAAATTCTTTGGTTAAAAAGCCAGGACGAATTATAAGGTTTAACACGGTTTTCCAGAAGCGGGTGTCGAAAGCAAAAACATTGCCCAGGAAATCGTAAAATATTATTGAAAAAGGCCGGTCGATTTCTTTTACCGACTGACCACACATGGGGCAATAATGGCCACTAAACCGGGTGCCACAGTTTCTGCATTCAATGTTCTGTGCAGGTTTTTCCCGGGTTTTATATGTTAACCGCTTTCTTAACTCTTTCAAAAACATCCTCATCCTTATTGTTTGTTCCATCCGAATTATCCC
>CAYUBV010000187.1:0-5732 GCA_964443035.1 uncultured Tangfeifania sp. | reverse complement strand
ATTCAGCTTTCAAGAGGTACAAAAGTAATATAATTCTAAAAACAACATACCCGAATGCTATTATAAAACCCAAAGAAAGATTAAAAATTGTTAAGCTCTGCGATTATTTAATTACGTTTGTCGAACCCCCACATTAGCTTGTTTCTCAGTGTATTAAAAAAATCAAGATCAGCCAGTTGAAGTGTCTTCAGGGTGACATTTGCCTTTTTTATGGTTAGTTCACTGGAAAACTCCACCGCCTTAGACCGGTAATCGAGGGATGCAAGAAAACTGATACCCCTTCCTTCCGCTTTCAGGGTAATTTCATTTTTATCGGGAACGACAATCGGTCTGATGGTAAGGTTGTGCGGCGCCAGCGGTGTTATTACAAAGTTACGCGAATCGGGTGTAAGAATAGGCCCACCCACGCTGAGTGAATAAGCTGTGGAGCCGGTAGGTGTGGCAACTATCAATCCGTCGGCCCAGTAATTATTGAGCAGTTCGCCGTTGCATTTTGCAGTAATGTTAATCATCGACGAAGAATCAGTCTTTAAAACAGCCAGTTCATTGAGCGCATAATTAAACTCGGGTGTATCGCCATTGCTGTATTGAACTTCCAGCAATGAACGTTCGACAATGGAAAACTTTCCGCTAAATATATCGGACAGAGCGTTGTCTACCTGCTCTTCCGAAATATCGGCCAGGAAACCAAGCCTGCCGCTGTTGACTCCCACAACCGGGATATCGAAGTTCCGGATATTGACTACCGAATGCAGGAATGTTCCGTCGCCTCCCACACTGAAAATGAACTTGTTATCTTCGTCAAAATCTTCATACGAGGAAAAAAAGGAAGAATAATACGGTTGAATGTTCAGTTTACTAATTAAAAAATCATGGAACGGCTTAAATAACTGAACATCAGCTTTCTGCTTTCTGAAAAAGCTAAAAAAATTCTCTAAAACAGGCAAAAATTTATCGGAAACCGAAGTTCCAAAAACAGCAACCTTCATTAATAAAATTTTATATATTCATAAATTTCATGAACTGGTCGTACCTATCCTGGTACAAATCGTTCAACATAGAATGATCGAGATATACCCCTTTAACATTGTAATCGTACCGGTTAAGAGACTGAATAACAGGAGAAAGGTCTTCCTTGTCGAGTTTTAAAACAACATCCAGTGTTTGCGTGCCGGGAATGCGATCGAGAAATGAGCTCAGGATTTTAGTATCGTTGTCTTCTACAATCCGGCTGATGTGAGCCAGAGAATAATCGGTTACATTCACTTCCAAAACAATTACACCGCCAACTTCCTGCAATGAAAAATAACGGGCAAACCGGCGGGCCAAATCGTATAGTGTTATTGCCCCAAGGTATTCATGATCCGATTCGAGCACCGGAATTACGCTCAGTTTCAGTTTATACATGAGTGCGGCCACTTCGAAAATATGCTGATTTTTGTGAACATGCGAAGTATTGAATTTATCAATTTCTTTTTCAATGGGTTCTTCCAGCAAATTCAAATCATATATTATTTTATCGGAAATTAATCCGACATACCGGTTTCCTTCCACCACAGGAATATGCGAAACCCGGTAAACATCCATCTGGTTCAGCACTTTCTGCCCTGTTTCGGTTCCCGGAACCGATGTAACTACATCCGATATTAGATTTTCTGCCAGCAATTCTGTCTCCTTTTAATTATCCTTTCAAAACGAAAAATTGTAACTTGCGCATTATTAATCATCAGTAAAAATGACAAGACTTAGTGTAAATATAAACAAAATAGCAACACTGCGAAACTCTCGCGGAGGAAAGATACCGAGCGTGAAAGATGCTGCTGTAAACTGCCAGAAATATGGCGCCCAGGGAATTACCGTGCACCCGCGGCCGGATGAAAGGCACATTACACGAAAAGATGTTTACGAAATAAAACCACTGATTACCACCGAGTTCAACATTGAAGGCTACCCCAGTGAAGATTTTCTCAGAATGGTTACCGAGGTGCAGGCCGACCAGGCCACTTTGGTGCCCGACAAGCACAATCAGCTCACCAGCGACCATGGTTGGGACACCTGGGAAAACCTTGGTTTTTTAAAAGACGTTATTCAGCGGTTAAGAGAAAACGGCATCCGCAGTTCCATTTTTGTCGACCCGGATCCGGTGGCTATTGAAGGAGCCGCAGAAATTGGTGCCGACCGCATTGAATTATACACTGAACCTTATGCTCGGCTTTATCCGCTTGACAGAGACCGGGCGGTTGAACCTTTTGTTGAAGCGGCAAAAGTTGCCCACACAGTTGGCGTTGATGTAAATGCAGGTCATGATTTAAATCTTGAAAATCTTCACTACCTCTACAGAAATATTCCAAACCTTAAAGAAGTTTCCATCGGGCATGCACTCATTGCCGATGCACTTTACCTGGGACTGGAAACGACCATTCAAAAATACCTTGACTGTTTAAAGTAATATGAAACTTTACTACCGAAAAGAAGGAGAAGGTCCGGTGGCTGTTATCATTCACGGATTGTACGGCTCGTCGGACAACTGGATGAACATGGGCAAAAAACTGGCCGAAAAATATACGGTTTATATGATAGACCAGCGAAACCACGGACGCTCCCCTTTTGCCCAAGAGAATTCGTACAACGACATGCGTGATGATTTAGTTGAATTTTTTGAAAAACACGGCATTAAAAAGGCAACAATTCTCGGGCACAGCATGGGCGGGAAAACCGCAATATGGTTTGCCGCCGATTATCCCGAAAAAGTGGAAAAACTGGTGATTGCTGACATTACCCCAAAAGATTACCTTGAAAACAAAGAAAACAGCCAGTTCTACCTGCACCGGAATATTATTCAGGCCATGCAGGAACTCGATTTTTCGAAGGTAAAAAAACGAACCGATGTGGATGATTTACTGGCCGAAAAAATTGACAATCCGCGTATCAGGCAATTCCTGCTGAAGAATGTTACCAAAGACAAAAAAACCAAACAATACCGGTGGCGGGTGAATGTGGATGTTCTCTACGATTACCTCGAAGAAATTATGAGTGGGGTAAACAAACGATGGCTTGACGACCGGACTCCGATTGCCAGCTACCCGGTTATTTTTATTCGTGGCCTGGAATCGAATTACATTACCGATGAAGATATTGAGCTCATCAAATCGATTTATCCCAATGCCAGTGTTGTGGATATCCCCGGTGCCGGACATTGGCTCCATGCCGAAAAACCCGATGAATTTATGGATGCGGTGGTGAAGTGTTGTTAAAATATTTGAAGGCAGCTATTAGTGTTCTCATATTTGCAAAAGCCTTCGATTAACTCCTTCTTTTTACTTAATATGTGCGATATATTCAATGTTGAAGTATTTCCGCTTCTTAACCAAATAATTTTCGGAGGAATTCCTCTCACCATTGACAAATCGTAAAAATCAGCATCGAAGGTAACAACCGTAAAATTATTTTCTCTTGCGAATTCCCAAATCTCAACATCCGTTTTATTTTCAAGCCCAACTTCCTTTACATGTTTACAATCCGGAAATGTATTCCTTACTATTCTGGAAATCCGGTAAGAAATATTTTGGTCAAAAAGCAATTTCATTGTGAAGTTAGAAGTTTGTGCTCGCGATCAGCAGCATAAGCCAAACAGGCATTTATATCTTCTCTGGTTAATTCAGGAAAATCAGTAAGAATTTCTGTAACTGTCATATTGGATGCCAACCAGCCTAAAACATCATAAACAGTGATTCGGGTATCCCTGACACAAGGTTTTCCAAAACGTTTATTTGGATTTATTTTTATGATTTCACTGTAATTCATACTACAAATTTACTTATAAAATCCTACTAACGGTTATATTTTTTTGTAATCTCCTCTAGAAAAATCCGTTGCTTGTTTTTTAGCTGTGTCCAGTAAAACCGCCACCCCCAGTTTCCGTTGGCAGTGCCGGGAGTATTCATCCGCGATTTGGAACCGAGCTGCAAAACATCCTGCATAGGCAAAACAGCTATTTTTGCACACGACGACCATGCCGCTTCAATACAATTTTTCAATGCTCTTTTCTTATTTCTCCCAAGGTACCAGCGAACCCTTTTCTTTTCTTCTCCTTCCAGGTTACTGAGCCAGCCAAGTGTAGTGTCGTTATCGTGGGTTCCGGTGTAAACCACAAAATTCGGTTCGTAATTGTGAGGCAGGTTAATGTTGGTTTCATCAGAACCAAAAGCAAACTGCAACACTTTCATACCCGGCAGGTCAAAATCTTCCCTGAGTTTATGTACTTCCTCTGTAATAAAACCCAAATCTTCGGCAATCAACTGAAGCGACCCGGTTTGTTCTTTAAATTTTTTGAGCAGTTTAAAACCACCTGCCGAAACCCATTTCCCGTTCATTGCCGTTTTGTCTTTGGCCGGCACCGACCAGTAGGCTTCCAGCCCGCGGAAATGATCGATGCGAGCTTCATCGAACAGATGCAGGTTGAAGTGCAGGCGGGCCAGCCACCAGTCGAATCCGCGTTCTTCAAGCCGTTTCCAGTCGAAAACCGGATTCCCCCATAACTGACCGCTTTCGCTGAAATAATCGGGAGGCACACCTCCCACTTTTTTTGGTTTCAGGTTTTCGTCCAGCAAGAAGACATCAGTATTCGACCACACATCCACACTGTCGCCCGAAACATAAAGCGGCATGTCTCCAACAATTTTAATTCCTTTCAGGTTGGCATATTTTTTTAATTGAAACCATTGTCTGAAAAATAAAAACTGTAGAAACTTCCTGAAAGAAATCTCATCCTCCAAAAGAATTTCATATTTCTCAAGCGCCTCTTTTTCCCGGAATTTCAACCCATGCTCCCACTCATCCCACATTTCATTTTTAAAATGATTTTTAGCAGCCATAAAAAGCGCGTAATCATGCAACCACCAGTCATGTTCTTTCAAGAAATCAACAAAATCAAACTCAAGTTTTTCCGGTTTCTTTGTCTTGTAGCTCTTAAATGCCTTCCGCAGCAAAGGATATTTCCAGCTTTCTGTTTTTTCGAAATCGACCTGTGTATTTGAAAATCGCGGACGTTTTTTTAAATCCTCTTTGGTCAGCAAAGAATCTTTAATCAGGTACGCCAAATCAATCATCATTGGATTTCCGGCAAAGGCTGAATAACACTGGTACGGTGAATTTCCGTAGCCCACCGGTCCAAGGGGCAGAATTTGCCATACCTTCTGATTGGTTTCAGCCAGAAAATCCACAAACCGATAAGCTTCATTCCCAAGCGTTCCGTTCCCCTCCGGGCCGGGAAGAGATGTAATATGGAGAAGAACTCCGCTGCTTCTTTCAGCCATTTTTATAATTTTTTCTGAATGTGTTTAAATGATCGGCTGTTTCACGCACAATGCGCTGCACTGCTAGTCCGTGTTTCAGGTCGGGAGCAAATGTTTGCCGGTCGTTTCCGGTAAAAAACTGGTAATGCGCATGAACCATCGAACGCAGCCAGCCCGGCGGAACATGGCCCGACGGAAAACTGGTTACGGGCTGATAGTTGCTGCCAACAACTTTTTTTATCCATTGGTTGCTGCCCTCCAGGTAATATTCAAAATATTCGGAGTGATTGGAAGAGTAACGCAGCGCACCGTTCTCAGCATAAATTTCGAGGTGGACCAAATCGCCCGACCCGGAACTGATGCGGCTGGCCGACATATTTCCCACAGCTTTCGTTTCAGGTTCAACCATCGAAAGAGAGCTGAATAAATCGGAACCTT
>CAYUBV010000186.1:0-5742 GCA_964443035.1 uncultured Tangfeifania sp. | reverse complement strand
ACATTTTCGAGATTAAACGTCCTGAACTCGATGCCAAAATTGTTGCCAACAACATAGCAAGGCAAATCGAGGGTAAAATAGCATACCGCAGGGCAGTTAAGATGGCCATCGCCTCAACCATGAGAATGGGAGCCGAAGGCATAAAAATATTGGTTTCAGGAAGGCTGAACGGAGCAGAAATGGCCCGTTCAGAGATGTATAAAGACGGCCGTACGCCGTTGCATACACTTCGTGCCGATATCGATTATGCACTGGCAGAAGCGCTGACCAAAACCGGGCTGATTGGAGTAAAAGTCTGGATATGTAAAGGAATGGTATACGGAAACCGCGATTTGTCGCCCAATGTTGGCCAAAAACAGGCCCGCGGCGGAAAACAAAGTGCTGGCGGCGGACGTGGCCGTAGAAGAAAATAGTGGTTAATAACACTCATAAGTTAAAAAAGAATGTTACAGCCAAAAAAGGTTAAATTCAGAAGAGTACAAAAGGGCCGGATGAAAGGTAACGCACAACGCGGAAACCAACTGGCATTCGGTTCATTTGGAATAAAATCGTTGGAAGAGTCGTGGATTACCGGTCGGCAGATCGAAGCTGCCAGGGTTGCGGTAACCCGTCATATGCAACGACAAGGACAAATATGGATACGAATATTCCCCGATAAACCCATTACCAAAAAACCTGCGGAAGTACGTATGGGTAAAGGTAAAGGAGCTCCGGAAGCTTTTGTTGCAACGGTTTCACCCGGACGGATTCTTATTGAAGCCGAAGGTGTTTCGTTTGATATTGCTAAAGAGGCATTGCGCCTTGCAGCACAGAAACTACCGGTAACAACAAAGTTTGTGGTAAGGAGAGATTATATTGAAGAATAAAAAAGGTGAATGACAAATGAAAACTTCAGAAATTAAAGAATTGACGACCAAAGAGATCGTCGAAAAAATTGATATCGAAAAGGAAAATTTAGTTCGCCTTCGTCTGAACCATGCAGTTTCACCTCTTGACAATCCTTTAAAACTAAAGGATACAAAGAAGAACCTTGCAAGGTTAAAAACGATTCTTCGTCAAAGGGAATTAAGTGAAAAACAGAATTAATTCAACGATGGAAGATAATAAAGTTAGAAATCTCAGAAAAGAGCGAATCGGGGTTGTTGTCAGCAATAAAATGGACAAAACCGTTGTGGTTGCCGAAAAGAAAAAAATGAAGCACCCTATCTATGGTAAGTTCGTGAATAAGACGACAAAATTTCATGCCCACGATGAGAAAAATGACTGCAACATTGGCGATCTCGTACGGATTATGGAAACACGTCCGCTGAGTAAAAGCAAACGTTGGAGATTAGTTGAAATAATTGAAAGAGCGAAGTAATCATGATACAACAAGAAACAAGATGTTCGGTTGCCGATAATAGTGGAGCCAAAGATGTACTATGTATTCGTGTTCTTGGAGGTACCAGGAAACGTTATGCTTCGTTAGGCGATACTGTGGTGGTTTCGGTTAAAAGTGCGATACCGGGCAGTGAAGTGAAAAAAGGTTCAGTATCCAGGGCAATTGTAGTTCGTACCCGTAAAGAAGTTCGTCGTAACGACGGCTCTTACATCAGGTTCGACGACAATGCCGTTGTGCTGTTATCAAATCTGGGCGAAATGCGCGGAACTCGTATTTTCGGTCCTGTAGCGCGTGAATTGAGAGATAAGAATATGAAAATTATTTCTCTTGCACCAGAAGTACTGTAAATTGAAAAAAGCTCGAAAATGCAGAAAAAGTTACACATAAAAAAAGGTGACACTGTGGTTGTGATTACCGGAAACTACAGAGGCCAGAAAGGCCGCGTATTAGAAGTAATCAGGAAAAACGACAGAGCAATTGTGGAAGGTGTGAACCTGGTAAAAAAACATACCAAACCCAATGCGCAAAATCCGCAGGGTGGTATTGTCGAACAGGAAGCATCGATACATATCTCAAACCTGATGCTGGTTGACCCGAAATCGGGAGAAAGAACCCGCATTGGCAGAAGAGAAGATGATAAAGGTAAATTAATTCGTTATTCCAAAAAATCTGGAGAGGAGATTAAGTAATGGCATACGTACCAACTTTAAAAAAGAAATATCAGGAAGAAATAATCCCTGCATTGAAGAAGGAATACAACTATTCCTCCGTTATGCAGGTTCCGAAATTGGAAAAGATTGTTCTTAACCAGGGGGTAGGAGCAGCTATTGCCGACAAGAAAATTATTGACATTGCCCAAAAGGAAATGACAATAATTGCCGGTCAGCAGGCAGTTCAAACCATGTCTAAGAAAGACATTTCCAATTTCAAACTGAGAAGGAAAATGCCTATCGGGGTGCGCGTTACTTTGCGCCGCGACCGTATGTATGAATTCCTCGACCGTTTAATTTCGGCAGCATTGCCACGAATTCGCGATTTTCGCGGAATCGAAAGTAAAATGGACGGACGTGGAAACTACACACTCGGTGTGCCGGAGCAAATCGTGTTTCCTGAAATCGTTCTGGATAAAGTGAATAAAATTAATGGTATGAACATTACTTTTGTTACTTCTGCAAATACCGACGAAGAAGGATTTGCACTGTTAAAAGAATTAGGTTTACCATTTAAAAACGTTAAAAAGAACTAAGGTATGGCTAAGGAATCAATGAAAGCCCGCGAAAGAAAAAGGGAAAAACTAGTTGAGAAGTATGCCGAGAAAAGAGCCAGACTGAAAGCCGAAGGCGATTGGGAAGCTTTGCAGAAGTTGCCTAAAAACTCTTCAAAGGTGCGTTTGCACAACCGTTGCAAACTTACCGGAAGACCTAAAGGTTACATGAGGCAATTCGGAATCAGCAGAATTAATTTCCGCGAGATGGCTTCCGAAGGTTTAATTCCCGGAGTTAAAAAGGCTAGTTGGTAATTGTAAAAGACTTGAAAAATGAGTAAAGTATCAGATCCAATAGCAGATTATTTGACAAGGGTTCGTAATGCAATTCTTGCAAAACACCGGGTAGTTGATATTCCGGCTTCAAACCTGAAAAAAGAAATAACCAAAATTCTGAAAGATAATGGTTACATTCTGAACTATAAGTTTGAAGACGATAAAGGCTACCAGGGCAGTATTAAAATTGCATTGAAGTACAATCCTGAAACAAAATTATCTGCCATAAAAGGTTTAGAAAAAATTAGTAAACCAGGTTTACGCCAGTATTGCGACAGTTCGAGCATACCGCGTGTATTGAATGGTTTGGGAATTGCTGTTATATCAACCTCGAAAGGCGTAATTACCGACAAGCAGGCTCGTGAGCAGAAAGTTGGTGGTGAAGTTTTATGTTACGTGTATTAAAAAAAGGAAAAGATCATGTCAAGAATAGGTAAATGGCCAATTGAAATACCGTCAGGAGTAGATGTGAAACTGAACGATGATCATTCCGTTACAGTAAAAGGTCCTCTTGGTGAGTTACAGCAAACGATCAATCCCGAAATTGAGGTTGAAATTGAAAACAATCAAGTCAGTTTCATCCGCTCGGGCGAAACCAAGCGTATAAAATCATTGCATGGGTTAAACCGCGCGCTGGTGAACAACATGGTTGTTGGAGTTACAAAAGGTTACGAAATCAAATTAGAGCTGGTTGGCGTGGGGTACCGCGCCGAAGTATTGCCCAATAGTGTGCTCGATCTCGTTTTGGGATACGCACACCACACTTACTTGCAATTCCCTCCTGAAGTTCAGGTTGAAGCAAAATCTGACAAACGAAGCAACCCGATTATTACGCTGAAAAGCATCGATAAACAATTAATCGGACAAGTTGCTGCAAAAATCAGATCGTTCCGCAAACCAGAACCATACAAGGGTAAAGGAATTAAGTTTGTTGGCGAAGTATTGAGGCGTAAAGCTGGTAAAGCCGCATCTAAATAATTTTTTGAAAAATTAGTTATTATGGCATTAACAAAAACAGAAAGGCGAAACAGGATAAAAAGCCGGGTGAAAAAAGTAATATCCGGTACAGCTGATCGTCCGCGTTTAAGTGTATTCAGGAGCAATAAACAAATATACGCTCAATTAATCGACGATATTAACGCAACAACATTAGTCGCTGCCGGCTCTACCGAAAAAGAAATTGTTTCGGCAGAAGGAAACAAATCCGAAAAAGCAGCTATGGTTGGTAAACTCATTGCTAAAAAAGCAAAGGATGCCGGCTTCGGGAAAGTTGTATTCGACAGAAGTGGTTATTTATACCACGGCAGAGTTAAACAATTAGCTGACGCGGCCCGTGAAGGCGGCCTTAAATTCTAATAAATTATGGCGAAAATTAATAGAAAAGTTAAAACAACCGACCTTGATTTAAAAGACAGGTTAGTAGCCATTAACCGTGTTACCAAAGTTACCAAAGGTGGACGAACATTTAGTTTCTCGGCCATTGTGATAGTTGGAAACGAAGACGGTATTGTAGGTTGGGGCCTTGGTAAGGCAGGCGAAGTAACAACTGCTATTGCCAAAGGAGTAGAAGCCGCTAAAAAGAATTTGGTTAAGGTTCCGGTAATCAACGGAACCATCCCACACGAGCAGGCAGCAAGATACGGTGGTGCAAATGTACTGCTTCGTCCTGCGTCATCGGGTACCGGTGTAAAAGCCGGTGGTGCGATGCGCGCTGTGCTCGAGAGTGTTGGAATTAGCGATATTCTGGCAAAATCCAAAGGCTCTTCTAACCCTCATAACCTTGTGAAGGCAACTATGGAAGCCCTGCTCGAATTGAGAGATGCTTATACAGTAGCCGAACAAAGAGGTGTTTCAATTGAAAAAGTTTTTAAAGGATAACACAGTTATGGCTAAATTAAAAATTACCCAGGTAAAAAGTAGCATAGGAGCAACAAAGCGGCAGAAAGCTACGCTGGCCGCCCTTGGTTTGCGCAAGCTAAACCAGACTGTTGAGCATGAAGCTACACCTCAAATTATTGGTATGACCCAAAAAATGAGGCATTTATTAAGTATTGAAGAAGTATAACAATATTTCAAATAGCTGAAATTATGGATTTAAGTAAATTAAAACCTGCATCAGGTTCTACCAGCAAACGTAAACGAATTGGACGAGGACAGGGCTCGGGCAGCGGTGGTACTTCCACCCGTGGCCACAAAGGCCAGAAATCGAGGTCGGGATATTCCCGTAAGGTTGGTTTCGAAGGCGGTCAGATGCCATTACAGCGCGTAGTACCTAAGTCGGGTTTTAAAAATATTAACAGGGTTGAATACAAAGCTATCAACCTTGATGTATTACAGCAACTTGCTGAAAAAAAGAAGTTAACTTCTATTGATGTTGAAACTTTGGTAAGTGCAGGCATGGTTTCCAAAAAGGAAAAAGTTAAAATATTGGGTGGAGGAGAATTAAACCTCAAACTCGATGTGAAAGCCCATGCCTTTTCAAGCAGCGCCAAAGAAATAATAGAAAAATTAGAAGGAACAACTGAAATACTGTAAACTGTAATGAAAAGATTTATAGAAACCCTAAAGAATATTTACAAGATTGAAGACCTGAGAATACGGCTCGGAACAACATTGTTCTTTATCTTGATTTACAGATTAGGATCATTTGTTTCGCTTCCGGGAATCGACCCGGCCCAATTGCAAAATTTGAAAAGTCAAACATCAGATGGGTTGCTTGGGCTGATTGACATGTTCTCGGGAGGTGCATTCTCGCAGGCTTCTATCTTTGCTTTAGGAATTATGCCGTACATTTCTGCCTCCATTGTAATTCAGTTACTCG
>CAYUBV010000185.1:0-5773 GCA_964443035.1 uncultured Tangfeifania sp. | reverse complement strand
GTTTGATTCCCTTTGATAAAGACCGCTTTTTTGCAAAAAACAGCTTCAACGTTTATTCTTTTGAAAGAGATTTAAAAAATGAAATCATTTCATTATCAGCCAGCGGAACCGGCTATTCTCCGGAAGTTTATTCAAAAACAGACAAACCGGTGAATGTAAAAAGGGAAATAAATTTGCCCGGCAACATTCTTAAAAGTTACGTCGGGCGGTATGAATTAATGCCCGATTTTATTATTACCATTTCAAAAAAAGGCGAAAAAATGTTTGCCAAAACATCGAAACAACCCGATTTTGAAATTGCGGCTTACGGGGAAAATAAATTTTTCTCAAAAGAATTTCCGCTTGAGTTTGTTTTTCAGCCTGATGAAAATGGACAGATAACCCAACTAATCATTTTACAAGGCGGAGAGCACAAGGCGAAAAAAATTGAATAGTTTTTACCTTTTTACGCAACATTTTTTCAGCAAAATGCCGTTTTTTGAAATAGAAGGAAGAAACCAATCTCGGCGAGGCAGAATGTTTATAGAAACATTGATTCGGTTTAAATTAAACTAACCTGCAGAATCAATGTATACACCCAGCCAAAAATCTGGCCAGCAGATTATTCACCTGAAATTTCGCCTGCTTTTTTAAATGCATACCGCACAAAAAAGGGCGATATGAGCTCATTGATCAATGTTTGCCCGATTATTATTCCCAGCATGAGGGTTGTGAGCTCGGGAATAAATTCCGAAAGCCGGCTTTGGGCATCCAATACCAGCCCGATTGCCACTCCGGCTGAGGGAAACAACGCCAGCCCGGCATATTTTTTTATCTTGTTTTCAGCACCTGTGAAATTTGCAGCCAGCCACGTTCCGCCGTATTTACCCATAAACCGTGCAAAAAACACAACAAAAACCAGCATCCCGGCTGAAAAAGCCTGGGAAAGATTCAGATGTGCCCCGGCCAGCAGAAAAAAAACACCGAGAATGGGTTCTTCGATTCTATCGATTATTTTGTAGGATTTGTGCGCCAGTTCACTTTCAGTAAAGTTTTCGATGTAAAAGGCAAATACCATGATAGGCAGCAGGTGGGAAAATTCAAAATGTTTGGCAATTCCGGCAATAAAAAACACTGCCCCCAGTAAAAGTCCCAGCAATATTTCTTCGCTGCGGAAAAACCGGATGATGTATTTCATGACTATTCCGGCCGCCACCCCCAAAGCAATGGCGTACAAAACAGAGAGCAAGGGTTCCACAATTCCGGAATACAAACCGAAAGCGGCATCGGAAACCAGCACTTTGGCAATCGCAAAAGCGAAAGAATAGAAAATCAGAACAATGGCATCGTCGAGCGCAATTATTCCGAGCAGCACCGTGGTGAGACTTCCTTTGGCCCTGTATTCATGAATCAGGCTTAAGATTGCTGCCGGGGCAGTTGCTGCCGAAATTGCTCCAAGCAGAATACTTACGCTTAAAATTCCGTTTATGTTTTCATAGGAAGAAAAGAAATACATGGCCCCAAACAGAAACACCCCGACCACCAATGCACAAATTACTGCCTGCACAAGTGCAATCCCGGTAATAACTTTCTTTTTCTTTTTGATTGACTGCAGCCGTAACGCAGCCCCAATGGAAAAAGCAATAATGGCAAGCGCCATATCGGTGAATAAATCCATTGTATCCACTACATGCTTTGAAAATAAATTGAGAACATAAGGACCAAATGCAATTCCTGCAACAAGGTAACCTACCAGGCGCGGCGCTTTTAAATAATTGGCTATCCGGCCAAAGATCTGGCTTATAAGAAAAAATAATCCGAGATATATGAGCAAGTTTAAATTATCCATAATTTAAGTGTAAAACACTGAACCGGATATTCCTTTTGTTGTATTAAAATAACAGCCAGTATGTTTATTCCGGACTGGCTGTTATTTTTAATAAAAAGAATTCAAATACCCGAATTATTAAAATAAAACAGGTGTTAAATGACAACAATATCGTCTATTACATCCACTACTCCAGAAGTATAGGTTGCAATTCTATACGCCCGGTATTTTGTAAAATAATCGGAAACAGTTCCGGTTAAAGTAACGATTCCATTATTAACACTTACGCCGATTTTGTTTTCATCAATAACTGCACTTCTTCTGTATGCTGCTTTGATGTCGCTTTCAATATCCAGGTCCACCAGGGATTTAGTTAATACAACAGTCAGATTATTTATAACATCGATCACTCCAAGCGTAGATAATGCAAGATCTTCTGCCTGGTTTTTCTCCCAGTAAGTGTCAACCTCACCCGATAAAGTAACAACCCCATCAATGGTCTGAACATTGATTTTGGTTGAATCGATCTGACTATCCCACAATAACTTATTCTCTATATTACTTGTAATTTCTGCATCGGATGGCAGATTTATTGTTGCAGGGAGCAACACTGTTAAATTATTTTCCACTACGTTTATGCCAGGTACATCCAAAGCATTTCGTTCTGCAGCCAGTTTTTCTGCATAAGAGGAGATGGTGCCTTCCAGCACCGCAGTACTGTTCTCTACTCTTACATTAACATCGTTTGCATTTACACTGTCATCCCATGTCAGGTTATCAATAATATCCTGCTTTTTTATTTCTTCACTTTTTGGATTCATATCTGAAGTTTTTAAAAATTAAACATAAAAAAATTAATCAACTTTGATTTCTTTTGGCGGTTTTGCTTTTGCTTCTTCCCGCTTGGGGAGTTTCACTTTAAGCACGCCATCCTTATAATCAGCGCTGATTTTGTCGCTGTCAACATCGGTACCAGGAACTGTGAAAGAACGCTGGAACGATTCATAGTTGAATTCTCTCCTGGTGAAATCTTTCTCATCCTTTTCTTTCTCCTCTTTTTTTTCGGATGAAATAGTTAAAACGTTGTTCTGAAAATTGATTTTGAAATCTTTCTTACTCATTCCGGGAGCAGCTACTTCGATGAAATAATCATCGTCGGTTTCTTTCACATTTACTGCCGGCAAGGTAGCCTCAGGATTGGTAAAATTGGTTGAATTCCAGTCAGCTAAATCACTGCCGAAAAACCTGTCGAAAAATGTCGGTAAATACTTTTCTGATCTTCTAACTAATGTCATAATAAACCTCCTTTAATTTTTGTTTAACATTCCTGTAAACTCTTCAATACCGTGCCATGAATTTCATTATTTTCGGTTAACTCCCCCATAATTCGCAAAAAACCTGCGTTTAATGTATTTTAAGCGTTTTCTTCTGATAATATTTAAACGATTATTGTAGAATGCATTCAACACTGTGTGTGTGTGTGTGTAGTTTTGCCACAATTGAGTATTTAGCTTTAGCTCATAATCTTTTTGCATCACCGGAGATGTTCATTTATCATTTTTAGAATTCGGTTTTTTCCTATTTTTACCAAAAAATAAAACCTGGGTAAAATGAAAAAATACACTTTATTAATCGCATTCATTACAATTATGGCACAAACTACCTTCGCACAAACAGAAGACCCTTACATGTGGCTTGAAAACGTTGACAGCGAAAAGGCCCTGGAATGGGTGGAAAAATGGAACGAAAAATCGCTCGATGTACTGACTTCGCAGGAGGATTACCAACAGTTGTACGAACAAAACCTCGAAATTCTGAATTCTACCGACCGGATTGCTTCCCCGTCGATTTACGGAGATTACATCTATAATTTCTGGCAGGACCAGGAACACGAACGCGGCATTTGGCGGAGAACGCCGCGGGAAAGTTACATTGCCGGAAATCCGCAATGGGAAATTCTTTTGGATGTTGATGAACTATCCGCAAAAGATGATGTAAAGTGGGTTTTCAAGGGAGCCACCGGATTATTTCCCTACTACAACCGTTTTCTGGTAAGCCTTTCGAAAGGCGGCGGCGATGCTGTGATTATCCGCGAATTTGATGTAAACAGCAAGTCATTTGTTGAAGATGGCTTCTATATTCCTGAAGCAAAAGGCAGCGCCAGTTGGATCGATAATAATACACTGATGGTTTCTACCGATTTTGGTGAAGGCGTAACTACCTCGGGCTATCCCACACAGGTAAAAATATGGAAACGCGGAACAGATTTACAAGATGCAAAAGAAGTATTTAAAGGCCGCGAAGAAGACATGGGAATCTGGGGTTATACCGTTCCAACCGAAAACAAAGTTTATAAATTCATTACGCACCGCACCTCGTTTTACGAAGGTTCCTACTATTTTGTCGAGAACGACAAGTTGGTTAAGCCAAAGCTTCCGGAAGATATTGCTCTCACAACTATTTTTGATGACAAAGTAATTTTCCAGTTAAAATCAGCCTGGGAAATAAATAACAACACATTTGATCAAGGCTCGGTTATCAGCATTCCGTACAACGATTTGATGGCGGGAGAAAATAACTTTGAACTGGTGGTTGAACCCGATGAACGATCGAGCATAACGTCGATTAACAGCACAAAGGACCGGCTGCTGGTAAACATGCTGGTAAACGTAAAAAACGAATTGTATGTCTGCAACTACAGCAACGGCTGGAAAAAAGAAAAAATAAAAGCTCCGGACTTTGGCGCCATTTCACTCGGATCTGCCGATGAATTCAGCAACGGCTATTTCTTCTACTTCCAAAATTTTCTGGAACCATCAACCCTGTATTACGGCAATGCAGAATCCGGAAAATTTTCGGCAGTTCAATCACTTCCCCACTGGTTCGACACCGGCAAATTTGAGGTAAAACAATTTGAGGCTGTGTCGAAAGACGGCACACGGATTCCTTACTTTGTAGTTCATGCCAAAAACATGAAAATGGATGGCGAAAATCCTACGCTTTTATATGCTTATGGTGGTTTTGAAGTTCCGAGGATTCCAAGTTATTCGGCCATTACCGGATCCAACTGGCTCGAAAAAGGCGGCGTTTATGTATTGGCAAATATCAGAGGTGGCGGTGAATTTGGCCCGAAATGGCACCAGGCAGGATTAAAGGAAAACCGCCAGCGGGTGTATGACGATTTCCATTCGGTAGCCGAAGACCTGATTGAACGCAAAATCACTTCTTCAGAAAAACTGGGAATTTATGGCGGAAGTAATGGCGGACTGCTGGTTGGCGTTGCATTTACCCAGCGACCCGATTTATATGAAGCCGTTGTGAGCGCCGTTCCGCTGCTCGATATGAAACGTTACAATAAACTGCTCGCAGGCGCCAGTTGGATGGCCGAATACGGAAACCCTGACATTCCGGAAGAATGGGAGTTTATAAAAGAATATTCGCCTTACCATAACCTGGCAAAAGGGAAAGATTACCCGGAAGTATTTTTTACTACCTCCACCCGCGACGACCGGGTTCACCCGGGGCATGCCCGTAAAATGGTGGCAAAAATGAATGAAATGGGATACGATGTTTACTATTTCGAAAATATGGAAGGTGGTCATGCCGGGGCATCTACAAACCAGCAAAGTGCCCAAAGGTATGCATTGCTTTACTCCTATCTGAAAATGAAACTGATGGATTAAAAATACGGAAGGTCAGTTTTTCTGAAGTAAATATCAGTTTTTCTGACCTTCAAATCAGCAAAAAACATGAATGGCGTTTATCGAAATGTATATATGTTTGTACTGTGCAAACCCGAAACATATAACCAGATAGACGCTTTTGAAGGTTATTGAGTAATCCCGGTTAGACGCGCCGGGATTATTTTTTTGTCTGCATCTCTGACCATTCTATCAATCATTTCCATTTATCAAATCCAGTGCTTCTGCCGGCTTTTCAACAGGCAATTTGCAGGTTCCTTCTTGG
>CAYUBV010000184.1:0-5777 GCA_964443035.1 uncultured Tangfeifania sp. | reverse complement strand
CTGAATGAAGCAATAAAAGGAATTGAAGAAAACCGGGTTTCGCAGTTAACAGAAATATTCAGTGCGCGAACCAAAGATTTAAAACCCGAGGATATTATTAATGCAGCCAGATCCGGCGATGAGTTTTCGATTCAGTTGCTTCATAAACTGGGTTTATCCCTCGGCAAAGGCTTATCGGTTACAATTCAGTTGCTGAACCCCGATATTATAGTTTTGGGCGGACCGGTTTCTGCAGCCAACCAGTTTGTGCTGACTCCAATCCAGCAGTCGCTTAACCAGTTCTGCCTGGAACAGATTTACGTCAATACAAAAATCGTTATTTCCGATATTTGGGAACAATCAGGATTATTTGGTGTTACAGCGATGTTGTACCAGATAATATTTAGTGAAATGAATAATTAATTTAAAATAGAGAGAGAAGTCTAATTACTAATTAAAATTAAAAATCTATGCGAAAGATTTTTTTAACATTGACAATGTGTTTTGCGCTTATAGCGAGTGCATTTGCACAGCAAACAGTAACAGGGACAGTTACTGATGAAGATGGTGCCGGGATTCCCGGTGTCACAGTGATTGAAAAAGGAACCAGCAATGGAACAATTACCAATGTTGATGGTAATTATACCATTGGAGTTTCGTCAGACGATGCTGTACTGAATTTTTCATTTGTAGGTATGACTACAGTTGAAGAACCGGTAAACGGACGGTCTGAAGTAAATGTAACCATGACAGTTGATGCAATTGGAATCGACGAAGTTGTTGTTACAGCGCTCGGTATAAAGCGTGAAACCAAAAAGCTGGGTTACGCCATGACGGAGGTTGAGGGGCAGGACATTGCCGACCTCAACACCGTAAACACTGTGGATGCCCTTCAGGGAAAATCAGCCGGTCTGAGTATCGGGTCTTCCGACGGTGGTTTGTTTGGAAACAGTAAAATCCAGATTCGTGGTGTATCTGTTTTGAACTCCAACAACAACCAGCCGATTTTCGTTATCGATGGTGTTATTCTTGAGAACTCTGTATCCAATGCCAGTGCAGACTGGGCGGGGAATCCCAATGACTTTGGGAATATTCTCAAAAACCTGAACCCGGATAACTACGAGTCGGTGTCTGTACTGAAAGGTGCTGCTGCAACCGCCCTTTACGGTTCGCGCGGTATCAACGGTGCTGTGGTGATTACAAGTAAAGACGGCCAGGGACAACGCGGACTTGGCGTAAGGGTTACCCAGTCTTTTGGTGTTCAGCACGTGTATGACATTGCCGACATCCAGTACGAATTTGGTCAGGGAACAATAGCCGGTTATGTGGGCTATGGTGAAAAAGATGAAGACGGCAATTTCTACCGTTTTGATACCAATCAGTTTAACCTGCGTGATGTGGATGGCGAAATGATGCCTTCCAAGAGGGGTGCAAATAGTTTAGGTTATGGTCCCCGTTTTGACGGGCGGCCTATTGAAGACTTTGATGGTACCATTGACCGCTATCAGGGGTATCCCGATCAGGTTTATCAGGCCTACGATACCGGTACAAGCTCAAATACCTCTTTGGCCCTAAGTGGTGCCAATGAAGAAGGAAGTTTCTATCTTTCAAATTCTTACAATCTTCGTGAAGGAATTTTTCCCTCCAATGAATTTGAAAGGAACTCTACTTTATTTAAAGGTTCATATAACCTCGCAAATTGGCTGACTGCAAATGCGTCGATTTCATTTACGCTTTCACGTGCGCAGAACCCGGCTACCGATTTGGGTTCAAACTTTTCGTTCGGCGGATTGCGGAACTGGTATGATACCGAAAAATGGAAACAACGGGAAGTTTGGCAGGCACCCCATGGTGGTACTCCAAATACCAATTTCGGGGATGAATATGGAAATGTACCCGGGAATGGTATTTGGTTTGGTTATAATATGAATACTTCAGTTAGAAATGAACAGGTTACCCGTCCTATTGTTTCACTTACGGCCAACCTTACCAACTGGATGATCGTGAAAGCAGAGGCCAGTATGAACCATTATACCATTCAGCAGGAGAATAAAAACCTCGGTTCGGGATATGCCAATGAAGGTGGTTCCTATTACCTGCGTAATGATTTGAAAGTGAGCCGTACCGGTAAATTGACGGCTAACTTGAATAAAAGCTTTGGTGATATAGATGCTGATCTTATTTTGGGAGGAGAAATATGGGACCAGGAAAACCAGTTTACACGTACCCAAACAGATGGTGGTTTGATTGTTCCCGGAAGGTTTTACATGGGCAATTCTAAAAAGACCCTTCTTACAGGTGCCGGAATCAGCGGAACCAAGCAGATTAATTCGTTGTATTATCTTGCCAGCATTGGCTGGAGGGATCAGATTTACCTCGATATTACCGGCCGTAACGACTGGTCTTCTGCATTGGTTTATTCAGACGGAACCGGGAACAACTCGTATTTCTACCCGTCAGTAAGTGGTTCGTGGATATTCACAGAAAGCGTTAATTTGCCTGAGGTTTTCTCTTTTGGTAAAATTCGTGCTTCCTGGGCACAGGTGGGTAACGATACCAGCCCTTATACCATCAACAGAGGTTATGGTTTAGGTACTGTAGAGCTAGACGGCGGACAATTTATTTACCAGAACTCCAAAAATACAACATTGGTAGACCGGGGAATCCAGCCTGAAAAGAAAAACTCTTTTGAAGTTGGTTTGGACATTCGTCTGTTCAACAACCGGTTGAGTTCCGACCTGGCTTATTACGATGAATCGATTACCAATCAGATAGGTAGTATCCCGATTCCGGCATCTACCGGTTACAACAGTATGTTTACCAATATTGGTACGCTCACCAACTCCGGTCTGGAATGGACACTGAAAGGAAGTCCGGTGAAAACCCGTAATTTTGAGTGGGAATCGACTTTCAACTACTGGAACAATACCACTAAAATTTCTGACCTCAGGGAAGAAGTTGGGGAATACAAATCACTCGCCGGAGCCGTTAACTATGGTAACTACCGTGTAGGTTCGGTTGCTTTCGAAGGTGGTGAATACGGTGTATTGATGTCGGATACCAAGCCGCTGGAAGATGAAAACGGTAATAAAATTCTGAATTGGAGCGACGGTAGCCGTGGTGCTTATTGGACGCGGAGTTATGAAGTGGAAGAAGTAGGTAAAATTAATCCTGATTTTGAAGGTTCATGGGAGAATGACTTTTCTTATAAAGGATTGCGCGTAGGTATCTTGCTGGATGCCCGTTTCGGAGGCCACATTGCTTCCTTTACCAACAAATACGGCCATTCTTACGGATATATGGAAAGCTCCCTGCAATACAGGGATGAGCAGGAAGGCGGTATCACCTGGACCAGCGAGTACGAAGATACTCAAGGCCGTGTTTACCATGACGGAATGATACCGGAAGGTGTTTTTGCCGATGGACAGGAAGTCACCACTCCTTCTGGAGAAATAGTGGATGTAGGTGGAATGACTTACCAGGAAGCCTACGATGACGGTTATGTTGAGCCGACTCACGCCAGCTATTACCATTATTTCAACAATTCCTGGGGTACCGGTGTTGTCAACGATACCTGGTTTAATGAGGTGAAATACATCGCATTGAGGAATATAACGCTTGGGTACAATCTTCCCGCCACTATCGCTCAGAAAATCCGTGCCAAAAATGTTTATGTTTCACTCAATGCCCGGAATTTAGCTTACTTGTATAATTCACTTCCCAACAACCTGAATCCGGAAAGTTTCAGGGGAACGTCCAGTAGCGCATCTTATTACCAGCGTACGTTTATGCCCTACACAGCCAATTATACAATGACACTTAGTATTGACTTTTAATAACTTTTAAATAATGGTAAATATGAAAACAACATATAAATTAATATTTGCTCTGATTTTTCTGGTGGCGTGGGGATGCGACAAGGATAAGTTTGCAGACCTTAACTCCAACCCATCTACCTTGTCAGAGCCTGATTTGAGGTACTCGCTGACCCGCGCTATACAGGATATGTATGGCAATGACTACACCAACTGGTTCTACAATAATTTCCAGTACATTTACCCATGGACACAGGTAACCACTGTGCAGGGAGGAAATGAGCCTGATTTCAACATCATGGGGCCTACTGGCGGACAGGGTATTTATGGAGGACTGTTTCCCCAGACCATGGATATGCGTATGCGTATCGATGCCATGTCTGAGGATGAGCAGCAAACCTATCAGGGCCTGAGGGCGATGACCTTCCCGGTTCAGATTGGAACTGCTCTTACCATTACCGACAAAACCGGTTCACTGGTTTATACCGAGGCCGGACTTGCACCCTACACCGACCCGCCTCTCCTGACACCTGTTATTGATAACCAGGAAACGCTGTTCAACACCTGGCTGGATGAACTTGACGGAGCCATTGATGTGCTCACTACCGTTGAAAATCAGGTTCAGATGGGAAATCAGGATGTGATTTATGGTGGTGATTTTGGCAAGTGGGCCAAATACTGTAACCTTCTCAAACTGAAAATTGCCGCCCGTTTGGTTAATAAAGACCGTGCCCGCGCCATTAGTATTGTGGAAGAGGTTGCCAACTCCCCCGCAGGATATATGGATGACCTGAATGATGATTTTATCTACAAAAGGGGAATCAAGTATTACGGAACAGGAAATGAAATGTGGATTGGCCATGCCAGTCAGAACCTTATCGATTTCCTTTTGGGAAACAGGGACCCTCGTCTGCGTTTTATGTTTGAGAAAAACCATTTCAATGGTGAGGTTGTTCAGGCTTTCATTGATGTTGATCAACCACTTCCTTCATTCATTGAGCCCCATGTAGAGTATGACGAAGATGGAAATTTTGCAGGCTGGAAAGGTCCTGGTGAGCCTTGGGTACGCTATCACGGCGCACCATTGGCTCCGGATGAAACACTGAGTCCCGACAATGATGAAATTTTCAATCAGAGTGCTTATAACCGGATTTCCATTGGTTCATCTGAAAAAACCTACCGGTCAACTTCGCTGTTCTCAGAGAAACTTACCCGTACTGCTTATAACTATACTTACCCCACCCGTCCTGGTGGTGAAGTGATTGAACTGAAAGATAATGAGCCTCCATTGAATGTTATTTTGGGGACGGCTGCTGAAACCAACCTCTACATGGCTGAATTCAAGCAGTTGGGTGCCAATCTCCCCAAAAGTGCTCAGGAATATTTCGACTGGGGTGTTGAATTGTCCATCCGTCGTGCTGATGCACTGGCCAAAAACAACCAGTTCCCTTATTATAGCAGTGACCCGGTTTACGATGATCCGGATATGGCAGAGACTGCCTCCACCAAGTTGAGGGATGGTGAAATTGAAGCTCTGCTTGAGCAGGATACTTATGACCTCAGCACCGATGCGCTGGAGAAGATTTACATTCAGCAGTATATTAATTTCTCCCTGACTCCACGCGATATCTGGACCCTCGTTCGCCGTTCAGGTATCCCGAAAAAAGGAAGTCAGTACCTTCCCTGGGAGGAATTCACCTCATCAGGCAGCGAACTTCCCATTCCAAGGCGTTTTTCTGTGGGGACACCCACCGAAGACAATTTGAACTATCAAAATCAGATGGACGCCGTTCAGGAACAAGGATTTTCTACCGGCACACTCGATCCTGATGTACTGAACACAGAGAGACTTTGGTTTGACCAGGAGAATCCGCAATATGGCGAAGGTCCCAAGTAGAAGACTTCAGGCGAAAGGGTAAGCCCTTTTGTCCGAATGATTCGATATGAAAAATACAATAACCGTCCCGGTTTCCCGGGGCGGTT
>CAYUBV010000183.1:0-5810 GCA_964443035.1 uncultured Tangfeifania sp. | reverse complement strand
CAGTTTACCTGTGAGTTTGGAGGGCTTTTTAAAACCCTGTTGCTAATGCCCGACATCATCTGGAATGAATATTCCGAAAAAGAAAAAGAGGAGATGGTGGAGTGCATTTCAAAATGGGGACATCACCGGACAACGCAAAACAACTGGCGGATTTTTAATATCATCACCCTCTCCTTTCTGAAAAAATACGGTTACGATATCGATGATGACCTCCTCAAAAGCCATCTGTTGTGGGTAGCATCCTACCACTCAGGAGACGGCTGGTACCTCGAACAAACCTACAACTACTATTCAATCAGTCTGTTTATTGTTTACACCACCATCTGGAACCGGACATTCGGCGATGAGCACTATCCCGAAATTGCAGAAATAATCGAAACATCGGCACAAAAACTCATGGAGTCGATTACCAGCTTTTTTGGCCGCGACGGATACATCAACATGTGGTCGAGAAGCATTTGTTACCGCACCTGGGTTTCCGGTGCCTTTCCCGTGGCGTTTATGCTGAAAAATAAATCGCTGCTCGATGCAGGCTGGGCACGCCGGCTTTGCTCCGGCTCACTGCTTCAGTTTGTAACAAAAGAAGAGTTTTTTTACAATGACATTCCCAGCCTCGGTTTTTACGGACGAAAGGAATACATGCTCCAGGATTACAGTTGCGCCGGCAGCCCGTTTATCATGTTCCTTCCTTTTATTTGCCTTGCCCTGCCCGATGATTCTCCGTTCTGGACGGCAAAAGAAAACGACGGAATGTGGGAAGAACTGGAAAACAAATCAAAAAGGACAATTTTGGAAAGCCCGGGATTAGTACTTGTTAACCACGGAAAAACAGGGGCTTCTGAAATTATTCCCGGGAAAGTGTATTACGACGACCCGAATTATTCAAAACTGGCGTACAATACACACTTCCCGTGGGAAGATCATAATCCGGACGGTGGCACAGCCATGGAATACAGTTTCCGAAGCCAGGACCCGCGGGATGTGAGAGGAGATGACATTAACTTCTATCTCACCGGTAAAACCGTTGATAACGATGCGCTCAGAAACAGAAAATATACCATCTCGCAAAGCATGCTTTATAATGGTGTGAGAGATGATGTTTTATACCGGCAGGCAATTATGCGGAAACCGCCGAATAATGGAGTAGGTTACATTATTGACCTTGCTGAAATAACCATTCCGGGTGGTGTAATCCGTGTCGATCGTTCGCGGCTGGCATTTGAATACGAGCTCACACTCGGGCATTTTGGAATTCCGCACCCCGGAGGAAAAAAAGCACTCATTCAAAAAACAGAAAAAGATGACCGGCAAATAATTACAGCAGCTACCGAAGGCAGACAGGTAGCACTGATTACCTACAAAGGATGGGATAAGCTGGACACTTTAGTCCACACAAACCGCAATGCGGAAGCGGATGAAAGCACGGTGGTTTATGCGTATAAAAAACGAATGGCAAAAAATCCGCCCATGGAGCTCATGATTACCGCCATGCTGCATAAAACCGACAACAGCGCATGGACCGAAGAAGAGTTAAACCCGGTGAAAAACATAGAAATTCAGGAGATTACCACAGGCTTGTCGCCACTGGGAGCGGTTATCACGCTGCAAAGCGGCGAGGTATATCAAATCGATTTTAAAAACATTGATGGAAGAAGAACCTGTTAGAGGACATTCAGAAAATGATTCGATTTTTTTAAAGGATACTTCATTCATCTACAGTCAAAATCAAATAAAATTGTACTTTTGTGTACGTACACGGAA
The DNA here is from genome assembly GCA_964443035.1 of uncultured Tangfeifania sp. Taxonomy (GTDB): domain Bacteria; phylum Bacteroidota; class Bacteroidia; order Bacteroidales; family Prolixibacteraceae; genus Tangfeifania. The sequence continues at coordinate 4,049 of CAYUBV010000183.1, read as the reverse complement.
ATTCAAAATACAATAAATAATGAAAAAACTACTATTTATCGCACTGGCCTTCACAGCAATTTTGTCAGCCTGTTCAGGCGGAGGTCAGCAACAAAAATCTGAAGAACAAAAAAATATGTTTACAGGAGCTGAAAATGAAGTAAAACTGATGACCCTCGACCCGGGCCACTTCCATGCGGCACTCGTTCAAAAAACCATGTACGAACAAGTGGATCCTAAGGTATATGTTTACGCACCCGAAGGGCCTGATGTAATCGATCATCTTGCCAAAATCGAAGGATTCAACAACCGCGAAGAAAATCCGACTTCGTGGGAGTTGGAACTGTACACCGGCCCCGATTACCTTGAAAGAATGCTTGAGGAGAAACCGGGCAACGTGATGGTAACTGCGGGGAACAATGCAAAAAAAACGGAATACATTCTAAAAACCGTCGAAGCCGGAATCAATGTACTGGCCGACAAACCAATGGTAATTTCACCAGAGCAGTTTCCGATGCTGGAAGAAGCTTTCCAAAAAGCTGAAGAAAATGATGTGTTGCTTTACGACATCATGACCGAGCGTTACGAAATTACCACGATCATGCAAAAGGAACTGTCGCAGCTTCCCGAGGTTTTTGGAACACTTCAGGAGGGTACTCCCGATAATCCGGCCATCACCAAAGAGAGTGTGCACCACTTTTTTAAATATGTGGCAGGAAGTCCGCTCAAACGCCCGCCATGGTTTTTCGATGTAACCCAGCAGGGCGAAGGAATGGTTGACGTTACCACCCACCTGGTCGACCTGATTCAGTGGGAAGCTTTCCCCAAAGTTATTCTGCAAAAAAATGATGTGGAAATACTTTCGGCGCGGCGCTGGGCTACGGTTATGACTCCGGCCATGTTCGAAGAAGTTACCAAACTCGAAGAATACCCGGCTTACCTGCAGGATGTTATTGAAGTAGACGAACTGAAGGTTTTCAGCAACGGCGAGATTAACTATAAACTGAAAGGCATTCATGCCAAAGTTTCGGTCGACTGGAAATACCGGGCACCGGAAGGAGCCGGCGACACACACTATTCGATTATGCGCGGCACACAGTGCGACCTCATTATCAAACAGGGCGAAGAGGAAGGATACAAGCCGCAACTTTATATTGAAGCAAATCCGGAAACCGATGTAAAAGAATTTGCGGGGTATTTGTATAACGGAGTTCAGGGACTGACTTCCAAATACCCGGAAATTGAGCTGGAAAAACTCAACGACACCACATGGAAATTAAATATTCCTGAAAAATACAAAGTGGGACACGAAGCACATTTCGGCCAGGTAACTGAAAAATACCTGGATTTCCTGGTGCAGGGGCATCTGCCCGAATGGGAAGTTCCGAATATGATTGTAAAATATTACACCACAACCGAAGGACTGAAAATGGCAAGAGAATAGGTTGTGATAAAACCAATGAGAGAACCGTTCTTTTAAAAAGGAACGGTTTTTTTTATTTCTTCCGGATTATTGTCATCCCGTCACGCAGGGGAAGAATGACTTTTTCCACACGGCTTTCGTTTTTAATCATCTCGTTAAAAGCAATGATTCCTTTTGTCTGGTGATCGTCGGCGGCAGGTGTCTCCAGCACTTTACCGCTCCACAACGTATTGTCGGCAATGATGATTCCGCCACTTCGCAACCTGTCAAAAACCAGGTGGAAATAACCGGAATATTCCTCTTTATCAGCATCCAGAAAAACAAGGTCGAATGTTTCATCGATTTTTGGGATGATTTCCAGCGCCGGGCCAATCCGCTGCTCAATTTTCCCGGTCAATCCTGCTTTTTCAAAATATTTTTTTGAAAGAGCCTCCAGCTCGTCATCCAGTTCAATGGTGATAAGTTTTCCATCTTCCGTAAGCCCCTTGGCGAGGCAAATAGCAGAATAGCCGGTGAATGTGCCCACCTCCAGAATTCGTTTGGGCTGAATCATTTTCGACAACATGGTGAGCACCTGCCCCTGCAGGTTTCCCGACAGCATGCGGGCACCCAAGACTTTCAGATGAGTTTCGCGGTCGAGTTCCTGCAAAACCGGGTCTTCCTCATCAATGTGGTCCAAAATATAGTTGTCCAAATTTTTCATTTTCTAATGTCTTTACCACATCGTCATGCTTAGTATTCATCTAATTTTATTGGGCATGCTGGCGGAATAAATAGTGCTGTCATTTCGAATCTGAGGCACGAAGATGAGAAATCTGTTTTTAAAAGTGAGATTTCTCCTCCTTCGTCGTGCCAATGACAGATTTTCAGATAAGACCCTGAAACAAGTTCTTCCATAGGAATCGCTTCGCGGAGGGTGACGTTCTTAATGAAATCAGCCAATAACCTTGGAACGTCATGCTGAACTTGTTTCAGCATCTTATTACTTTTTATAAACTACACATAGACAAAACTGGCAACTACCTGTAAACAATCCTGCTCATCTGGTCGGGTTGCAACACTTCGTTGGCAGCCTCCAGCAAATCGTCCGGTGTAATCGATTCAATTTTTTCGAAGATGGTACGCATCGATTCTACTTTGTCAAAAAGCAGGTAGCTCTTCCCCACTGTCAGCATCAAATCCTCACGGTTTTCGGTGGAAATGGCAATCTGCCCAATTAACTGTTTTTGTGCTTTACTCAGTTGAACAGCACCCAGCTTTTTTTCGCGCAGTAATTTAAACTCTTTCATCACCAGGTCAGTGGCTTTTCCGAGGTTTTCGCGGTCGGTTCCAAAATAAACATTAAACAGGCCGGTGTCGGAATAAGCCGTATAGCCCGACTCGATGTTGTAAGCCATCCCTTTTCGTTCGCGCAGCGCCATGTTCAATCGCGAATTCATCGCCTGCCCGCCTATAATATTGTTCAGCAACACCATGGTTATCCGTTTCGGATGCTCAATGTCGTACGCCACGTTACCCAGCACACAGTGCGACTGAAACGTATCTTTTTCCAGAATCCGGATTCCCGGAACGTAATTGTCGAACCGTTGCCGGCCATTCACACGTACATTGGGCTCGGTTTTTCCAAAATATTTTTCAATCAGCTTTACCAGTTTGGCAAAATCGATCTTCCCCACCGAGCTTATCACCATCTGGTCGGTGTGGTAATTTTTACCGATAAAATTCAGGATGGTTTTCCGGTTGAAGCGGGAAAGGTTTTTCCGTGTTCCCAGAATATTCCGGGCAATGGGATGCCCCGCATAAACCAACTCCTCAAAATCATCGAAAATCAGTTCCGATGGCGAGTCTTTGTAGGAATTAATCTCCTCGTAAACGACCTCTTTTTCACGATTGATTTCTTTTTCAGGATAGGTACTGTTAAAAAGAATATCGCTAAGCAGTTCGGCTGTGCGGTCGTAAAACTCGGTTAGGAAAGTGGAAAAAAGCGTTGTCTCCTCCTTCGTAGTGTAGGCATTCAGTTCTCCGCCCACATCTTCAATTCGGCTCAGTATATGAAACGCTTTCCGTTTCCGCGTGCCTTTAAAAACCGAATGTTCGATAAAATGTGCCAGTCCGTGTTCGTCAATATCTTCATCGCGCGAACCCGTATTTATGAGTATCCCGAGGTGCCCCACCGGCGAATCGGTCGGCTTATGAATCAACCGGATGCCGTTTGCAAGTGTATGTGTCAGAAAATCAGTTTTTACCATTGAACTTCATTAATCAGCCTGCAAAAGTAGTAAAAGTAACGCTCAACTCAAACAGCCCGGAACCGCAGATTTTTTTTTACAATGAATGTTGAAATGAAATAAATTTTCTTTGTGAATTTAAAAAAATGCTTACTTTTGCAACACCAAAATAAAGGGGTGCCATAGCTCAGTTGGTAGAGCAACGGACTGAAAATCCGTGTGTCCCTGGTTCAATTCCAGGTGGCACCACCTTTTAAAAATCCCGCCGGAATTTTACAACTCCGGCGGGATTTTTTTATAGCGGTTTTTGAAGTGGACCATAAAAAAATCCGGCAACTGTTCGTAAAAACTGTTACCGGATACTGAGGTCTCTGGCGGATTCGAACCGCCGTAAACGGTTTTGCAGACCGCCGCCTAGC
>CAYUBV010000182.1:4736-5841 GCA_964443035.1 uncultured Tangfeifania sp. | reverse complement strand
TCATCAGGAAAACCCGTTTCCGGTTCATCCCGATTGCCATCAGCATTCCAAGTTCTTTGATTCGCTCCAAAACTGCCATGAGCATGGTGTTTACAATTCCAAATCCAAGCGCCAGCAGTATGAAAATAATGATGATGTAATACGAGATTTCAACATATTGCGTGGTGACCGCCAAATCGGGCTGAATTTCTTTCCAGATCCGGACTGATTTGTCAGGGAATTCACTTTTCAGTTTTTGAACCACTTGCGGCGCCTGTTCCCGCTCGTTGAGGAGCACCCCGATTTCATGAACTTTGGAGCTGTCCATGTTGGTAACCCGCGCAAGGTCGTCGAAACGCACAAACACATTCATGTTTTCATAAGCCGAGTTGGAGATGCTGTAAATACCGGCAATCCGGAAAGCGCCCCCGGTTAAATTTCCGTCGGCATCCTGCATTGTCAGTACAATTTTCGAACGCGAATTGTACACTTTTGAATGTTCCTTTATCCGGCTGTAAAATTTTTGTTTTCTGTTTTTGCCGAGCAACTGCACAAGAGCATCTTCAAAATCGTTTTCACTGCGGAACTGTTCATCTTTCAATGAATCCAGTTCGGCCATCACTTTTTCCGGTACTTCCTGTTCTTCCAGTTCTTTTAACGTTTTATCTGTTATTTTAAACTGGATGATGTTGAGTTGTTGGGCAAGTTTTTCGCCAATCACAATTTTATTTTTCGAATCGCCATTCAGGTAATTTCCGCTTTCCTCAATAATATTTTCCGGGATATCGAAAACAGCGTTTTCCTGCTCAGGGTGTACGCCGTAGACCGTTACGCCGGTGTTATTTCCCGAAGTATTTGCCATGGCGTTGATTTTTATTCGTTTTGCCACGGCTTTTACTTCAGGATAACTTTTGAGTGTATTTATTACTTCACCGGCATTTTTTATGGTGAAATCAATTTCATCGTTTTTCAGAAATTCCGGGTTGTGGATTTGAATGTGACTCAGTTCGTTGTGAATCGAACTTTTGATGCGCTGTTCCACCATTCCCATCATAAACCCGACAGAGAAAATTCCAGCGAGGAGACCCAGCGTAATGGCTGTTAAAATAACCAGGCTGCGGGTTTT
>CAYUBV010000182.1:0-4636 GCA_964443035.1 uncultured Tangfeifania sp. | reverse complement strand
ACAGGGTAGATGATAACCACCAGGATGATGACAATAACTACCAATCCCTGGTTGAAAAAATAGGTGTCGACCAACGCAAACGGCATCACCGGTTCCATGCCGAAACTTTCCATGCTTTCGGCAAGTTCACCCGACAGACGAATCGGGTTGTTGTGCCCGATAATTATTCCGGGGATACTTGCCAGCATTCCGGAAACGGTGCCCAAAATTCCGATAAAAATAAGTTCAATGACCACAATTCCTGCGAGCTTGAGTTTCTGCATTCCCACGGCAATCATTACCCCGAATTCGCGTTGGCGTTCGGCAGTCATCATCAGAACCGTACTGAAAATTCCAAAAGCGATAATCAGGTACAAAATGCCAATCATCAGTTTCCCGGAGGTATTATCCGATTCGATTTGCTGCACCAGTTCGGGGTTCATTTCTTTCCAGTCCATTACTGCAAACTGCTGCGAATCGAGTTGTTCCTGAATGGCATTTTTGGTTTTTACAATTTGCTTGTAATCATTGTCATTCACGTTAATGGCAAGTGACGTAATGCGGTTGTAAGCGCTATAAAAATCCTGTGCGATTGTCAGCGGCATGTAAATAAACGAACGGTTCAACTCCGGGTTGGGCAGCGAAATGATTCCTTTAACCGGAAACAATCCTGAAGCGCTCACTCCATGAAATCCCTGGCTGATGAGAATCAATGTATCGCCAACAGTGAGGTTCAGGTACTTTGCGAGTTTGTCGGCAACCAAAACCGCCTTCTCACCGGTTTTCAAATATTCACCTTTAAATGTGGCATAATCTGAAATGACGGATAAATAATTTTCGGCATCTTCAACATCTTCCAGTTCCAAATCTATTCTCAAATCCTCTTTGCCCGTGAACGATTTATCAGTACGTTCTTTAATCCGCTTCATCAGGCCTTCCGGCAGATTTTCGTTCTTCTCCAAAGAATCGATAACCGTTTCTGATAACCGGTATTCCACAATTTTATCTGCGGCTTTGGTCATTTCATTCTCTTTTTCGGGAATGATGCCCATTACCATGGCACCTTTTGTTGAATTGCCGGATGAAGCCAGTGCAAACGATTCGAGCCGTGGAAAAACGGCCTCCACATTTTTGGAGGCGGTTATTTTTTGCTGAAGGCTGTCGGTAAATTCAATGGTGTTGTTGATGCTTTTCTTTTCCCAGAAATCGTCGTGCTGCACCTGGATGTAGCCTGAATACGACTCCACAAAGTTGTTAATCATGTTTTCGTAGCTTCCGAGCTGAAACGAGCGCATGAGAATTGCAATCAGCACGGCAAAAAATATGGAAGCCGCTGTAATAAGCGTCCTTCGCTTGTTTCGCCAGATGTTTCGCCAGGCCAGTTTTATGTATTCTTTCATTGGTAAGATTTTTTGATTTAAGATATCTCGCAAAGGCGCGAAGTCGCAAAGAAATATTTAAAAATAAAAACTTTGCGTCTTTGCGCCTTTGCGTGGAATTATCCTATTTTCTGCTCAACTGTTTCATGTTTTGCTGCGAGAAAAAACGGTTGTCGATGTCGATATCAAATTCTATATCCTCGATTATCATCACGGTTTTATTACCTTCTTCATCGGCCGGAATAATCTCAAAGTGGGTTGGAATAACCCGGCCGTCCATGGTTTTGATGTCCGATGCCGTTTCTGTTTTGATGAGGTAATCATCCACATCGTAGTATTCAGATTTTAACTGGAGAAACTCATCTTTGCCGATCCACATGATAATTTTCCCCCAGACAACTGCCGCGTCATCTTTGGGCAGCAATTCAATTTTATACACTTCGGTTCCGTCGATGGTTTCTTCTGCCAAAATAGAGTGGTTGTAGTCTTTTGAGAGCGATGATTCTTTCAGGATGTCGTCGTTCGAAAAATCGGAGCCCATCCATCCCTGCGACATCATCGAAGGCGGTAGTTTTATCATCCGGTCAATGGTGGGATTGTACTGCCACAATTCGTTTTCACGTTTCAGAAATGTCTGCCCTTCTTCTTTTGCCGGGGCAGTTACCAGTGTCATGGAAAATTTCGTTCCCTTGCTCCAGGTTTCGAACGAAATGGTGCGCTCCCACGACGGGCGGATGATTTTCATCTGCATTTCGCCGCGGCTGCTTTCACCGCGCATTTTTTCTTCTGCTTTCTCTATTATTTCTGTTGCATCCTGTGCCCGGATGATTCCACCGGACAAAATCAGGATAAGAAAAATTACTGTTGTCTTCATGGTTTTATTTATTATTTATGATGCGAAATGATGCATCGATAATTTTTTCTTCCAACTCTTTTACCGGAAAATAATCAGGTGCTGAAATAATAATCATAGTAGCCCCTTTTATTAAGGAACTGATGATCATCAAATCGCCTTCCGGATCTTTACTCCCCCGCGATTCAATAAACTTTTTTAAGGTTTGGGTGATGAATGCAGTTGAGTCGCCGTATTTTTCCAATACTGATTCCGCTAAATCCGACTGCATTAAAAGAATGGTATAAAGTTTCCAGAATCGCCTGTTTTCGCTAATCACCTGGAAACTTTTTCGTATGAAATACTTGAATTCATCGGTTGTTAAAACCCCGTCGTGATCCAAATCAAAATGAGAATATATGGAATCGAACCCGGTTTTTACAATTTGATCCAGAATTTCATCTTTGCTTTCAAAATAGTTGTAGGTAAGCCCTTTTGAAATGCCTGCTTTTTTTGCAATCTGACTGATGGATGTGGCATGAAACCCGTTTTCGGCAAAAAGCTCCAGTGCCGTATCCATAATGAGTTTCTTTTTCTGTTTTCTGATATCTTCAAATTGTTCTGAACTTCGAGGCATAATTTTTAATTTATGACTAAACGGTTGGTCAAAAGTAAAAATTCTGTTTTTGATGATCGCTGTTTTTTGTATTAAATAAATGTTAACTATGACTGAACGTTTGGTCAATGATGATCTTCCCCATGAAATTTATCAAATAGAAATTAATTGTGAATTTTGAATGAAGTTCTTATTGATTAAAATCAATAACCTATATATTTACGTGATTTAAAAACTTAAACTGATTTTTAATGAATTCTGACAGACGAAAATTTATCAAAACATCAGCCATTGCCACTGCAGCTATTGGTACTTTCCCAACTATTATGAATGCCTGCGCTTCTCCGGCCGATAAAGTAAATGTAGCTTTGATTGGCTGTCGCGGAATGGGGTATAGTAATTTAACCTCTTTTTTGGAGCAGGACAATGTGGAATGCCTTGCATTGTGCGACGTTGACGGAAATGTTTTGGAAAACAGGGCAGGTGACGTTGAAAAACTGACCGGAACCCGTCCGCAAACTTTTACAGATTTCAGAGAAGTCCTCGATAATCCGGATGTAGATGCCGTAATTATTGGCACGCCCGATCACTGGCACGCCATTATGATGATGATGGCGCTTGAAGCCGGGAAACATGTTTATGTGGAAAAACCCATGGGGCACAGCATCGAAGAGTGCAATGCCATGGTAAAAGCGGCTTCCAATTATCCTGAGTTGGTTGTTCAAGTTGGCATGTGGCAGCGGAGTTCGAAACACTGGTTTGAAGCCTCAGAAATTGTTAAATCTGGCCAGCTTGGTGATGTTCACCTGGTGAAAGCCTGGATTTACAAAGGATATGACGAACCGTATCCGGCATTGCCAAATGCCGAAGCTCCGGATGATGTCGATTATGATATGTGGCTCGGTCCGGCACCAGATCGTCCGTTTAATCCCAACCGGTTTCACTACAATTTTCGCTGGTGGTGGGATTATGCCGGTGGCGCCATGACTGACTGGGGGGTTCACCTGCTCGATTTTGCGCTGCACGGTATGGATGCCGGGATGCCTCAATCGATTTCTCCCGGGGGCGGTATATTTTATCATGAAGAGGGGGCACTAGAAACTCCTGATATTCAACAGGCACTTTACAATTACCCGAAACATACAATGGTTTGGGAATGCGGCCTGAATCCCGGAATGGGGCCTTACGGAAAAGGACATGGCGTAGCATTTGTGGGCCATAAAGGAACCCTGATTGTCGACCGCGGCGGATACGAAATCAAACCAGACTGGAACAGCGCAGAAAAAGCTCCGTATTTTGAAGGCGAGACACAAAAAAATTATGGCGACGGATTGAATGAACATGTTCAGAATTTCCTGAAATGTATTCGCGAAGGCGGAACGCCAAACGCTACTGTTGAAATCGGCGCCAAAACAGGTATTGTTTCTGAAATGGGAAATATTGCTTACCGCACCGGAAAACGAATTCACTGGGATGATGCAGCCGGAAAATTTAAAGAAGAGGAAGCTGATAAACTTTCAAGGCTGAATTACAGCGACAACTGGAAGTTGCCACGGGTTTAGCAATTGTTTTTACACGATACTCAAAGCCTGCATTTCTTATTGATTTGCAGGTTTTTCTTTGTCAAATTCATTTAAAAATGAAAATTAACCGTTACTTTTAGAGTATAAATCAGTGAAAAAATCGATCGTCAGTATTTAAAGTAAAAATAAAATTTATGAAATCGAACAGAAGAAAATTCATTCGTAATTCGGTGATTGCAACCACTGCGATGGGAACTTTTCCTACTATTCTCAGAGCGGGTTACTCTGCCAATGAAAAAATTGTAGT
>CAYUBV010000181.1:0-5890 GCA_964443035.1 uncultured Tangfeifania sp. | reverse complement strand
TCCCAAATAGCCTCGAGCATGGCCACTACATTTTCAACAGGTACATTTGCCTGAATGTTGTGAACGGTGTTAAAAACAAAGCCGCCATTTTTTGAAAATATTTCACAATTCCGCAATACCTGTTCACGCACTTCTTCGGGTTTGCCAAAAGGAAGCATTTTTTGGGTGTCGACTCCGCCGCCCCAAAAAACCAGGTTGCGTCCATATTTTTCTTTCAGTTTTTTCGGATCCATGCCCACAGCATTTATTTGTACCGGGTTAATGATATCGAAACCGGCTCGGATGAAACCGTCGAAAAACGGCTCAACAGCCCCGCAGGAATGCTTGAATGTTTTCCATTGTGTATTTTCATGAATCCAGTCGTTCATTCGCTTGTAGTAAGGAAGCCAGAGTTCCTCGAATTGCTCAAGTGAGCAGAAAGTAGAATCCTGGGTGCCAAAATCAGTGCCACATAAAAAGATGGCCTGCACTTTATTACCGACTGTTTCATATATTCTGCGAAGATTTTCAATGGCAATTTCCACCTGCCGGTCATAAATTTTTTTAATGTAATCGGGCCGGCTGATGGTGCTCATGTACCACTCTGCCACATCGCGGATTCCCTTCGGATGCCGCAGTTGCATTCCGGGTACCAGTGCAATATCTCCGAGTGCGGTTCCTCCGAATGCCGCAATTACGGCTTTCCCCGAAAAGTATGCTTTGTCTGCTTCCACGCGCCAGTGTTCCAGTTCGGCTTCCGTAATCAATCCAAATTCTTCCAGGTTGTCTTCCACAGTTAGTTTTTCGTCATCAATTTTTTCCTGACGAATAATGGCGTCGAAAAAATAACCCGATTTTGGCATTCTTGCGGAGGGCGGAATCGAAGTATCTCCCTCGGGATGCATCAGAATGTCTCCTTTTTCGTCGGTAGTAACATTAAATCCCGTCGGGACCATCACCCGTTGGCCCCAGGGAGTTTTCCATTCTTTAAAAGGAGCGTGGTTATTAAATCCAAACATGTTGTTTTTTCCCCAGGCGCCAATCACGTCGATGCCTATGGAATCAATGAGTTCCCAGCCTACTTCGCCCAGCATTTGAAACGGTTCGATTACCCTGACAGGTTTCCGCTGAAGGCCAAAATGCCTGCGTAAGTTGGAAACGGTTTTTACGTGAATACCGGTCACTGCGGTAGATCCCAAATCAAGTACTACGCGATCGGTTTGACGGTGATTTATCGCTTTTAAAAATTGCTCCCTTGAGTTCATCGTTTTTAATTGTTTTAGCTGATAATTTCCCGAAAATACAAAATTGAGTCATTTCATTTCTAATTCATGAATAAAAATATGTAAAATATTTCCGGTTAATCATGAAATTGATTTTTAATTGAAGCTGGATTTGCTTCAAAAAGGGAGCGTTGAATTACATCCACCTTTTCTTCGAAATTTCAGTGTGGTACAACAGGTAATTGTAGATTTGCTTTGCCAGCTTTTCATCGATGTACGGGATGGTAATTGTACCTGAAGCATTCATTAGTTCTATGCTTGCAAGCGATCTTCTTTTCTGAAAAACAGATTGCCTGAACTCAACAGCCTGGATTTTATGCAATTCCATTTGTTCCCATTTGTGTGAAACGGCTCCTTTCGAAATCCGGATTTGAGTGTTGTTCATCCTGAAATACCTTTTTCTGATGATCAGGTAACTGTAGCCTGCGGAACCTAAAAGCCAAATCGGTGCGCTTATCCAGAAAATCCATTGGGAATAAAAAAACGGAGTGGCTGCCAAAACCGGAATCCAGCCAAACAACAACCACAGCCTTCTGAAATAGAAATTATCGGAATAAATCCGTGGAACTTCAGTTAGTTCATCTTCACCAAACAAATCACTTTTCAGTTTTTCCAAATGTTGGGTCAGGCAGCCAGGTGCATCTACCAGTTGTTGCTGTTGTTGCCGGTTTTGTCCGCTTACGGCTTGTTTTAAAACCAGGTGATAAATGCCAAAAATCTTTTTCAGCGGCCCGGTTTCCCAATTCAGTTGCTGCACTTTTTGGAGCGGTATAATCACATTTCTTTTATTGAACAGGCCGGATTCAATCCGGTACGATTTTTCTTTTTTCAACAATTTGAAATCGAAATATTTAAATACCGTGCGGAAAAGTGAAAACAAAATGGAAACCAGGAGAAAAAAAATGACAAGAAAAGTTAGAAGCGCCGAATTGGAAGTCGAAATAAATTCAATAAACTCGCTCGAATATTGTTCGGCTTTTTTTTCGAACACATCCTGAATCCTGTTAAAAATCTGAAGCCCGAAAGCCAGGATAATCAGACCTGCCCTGATGTGGTTCTGGCTGATGCCAATTTTCAACAAATCGATAGGAGTGAGTTTCAGCAAAAGTTTTTCTTTTCCGGTTCCCGGTTTTTGAGCTTGCGCTTCTTCGGTTGTTTGGGTTGATTTTTTTTCTGATTGAAGCTGTTCCTGCAGTTCGCCGGAAACGGAAATATTTAGTGCGTGAATTTTTAATTCTTTGCCGGCAGTTCCTGCGGTGTCGATTTCGAGGGTAACTACATTTAATAATTGCTGAATAAGGTTTTGTTTGGTATTTACGCTTTGAATCCGATCGAATGGAATGGACAATGTTTGTTTTCGGAGGTAACCCTTTTTTAGAATAAATTCGTCGTCTTCTAAATAAAAAAAGAAGTTGAGGTAATAAAGAATTGAATGAATAACCAGCAACACCACGAAAGCTGCAATGGCGATTAAAACCACCGGGTTATTTTTAAAAACTTCATTCCGAAAAACAAGCAGCAGTAAAATTGGCCAGAATGCTCTTATGAATTTTTGGACACTGATTAAAAATATGAGAATCAGTCCGCGCGGAGACTGACGGGTTGGTTTGGTTAAATCGATGCTACTCATGTTCACTGATTTTTCCGGATAAGAATGCTTTCAGTTTTTGGGCTTCTTCTTCCCTCAATCCCGGGATGGATAAATCGCTGGAAGTACCGCCGGCTGTATAAATATTTACCGACGATAATCCGAGCATTTTGGCCAAAACGCCCTGGTTCACCTCAACATGCTGAATGCGGTTGAGCGGCACCGAAGTAACTTTATAGGTGATGAGCCCACGCTGGAAAGAGACATCTTTATCGCGCACAAGGTAGCCTTTTCTGGGAAATCCCAGGGTGGTTGTCACAGCCGAAACAGCAATAACAAGAACAATTGCCCCGGCAATCAGGAATATGAATTTTTCAGGAAAATTATCCCCGGCCAGCAGAATAAAAGTTACTAACCCGCCGGCCAAAAACAGAAATGCAACAAGAATCCGGATGTACAGGATGGTTAAATATTTTCGGTTTAAACCTGTGAATGTTTCCGGTTCAACTTCGGGCAGGTTTTCAGGAAGTAACACTGAATTGGAAAAGTTCTCCATAATGTTCTGTCTATTTTCATTAAATCTGCTCCCAGCCCTGACGGTAAGTATGCCGCACCCATTCTTCAGCGGTTTGGAGTGCCGGCAATGTTGCAAACTGTTCGTTGAATTTTGGATTGCCGTATTCTACTTCAAATTCTTTATCGGTGAGAATTCTCAGCATATCGTCGGACGTAATGTTTGTGAACCGCATATTGGGGCCGTCCCACTCCAATTTTCGGTTCAGACTTTTTAGCCTCACTGCCAGCACTCCCAGCAGAACCATCTCGGTAAGCGGCCCGGCATACCGGAAATTGGATGAAGTTTCCAGCCTGCTTTCCTGCGGTTCTTTGCAGGCGCGAATCCAGTCCTGTTCATGACCGCCTTCGCCTGGATTAAAAACACGCCGGATGGTTTTCTCGGGTTCTTCAAAATTTTCCATTTCTGAAACCGGCAGAAGGTTCGGATTATTTGCATAGGCTCCGCACATAATTTTTCCGCGTGTGCCATGAAAAATACAACCGCCATCTTTGTCTCCCATTTCTTCACCGGCTCTCAGTTCTTCGGGGCGGGGAGGCATCATGCCGCCGTCGTACCAGTTCACGGTCACTTCGGGCATGGCAACCTTAGGGAGGTTGTCCCTTCGCGGGAATTCATATTTTACAAACTCTGATTTTGGAGGAGAATCGATGTTGAAAACAGAAGAGCTTGCTTCAACCGTTTTCGGATGTTCCAGTTTCAGGGCTTTGAAAACAGGGTCGAGGATATGGGTGCCCGTATTTCCGAGTGCGCCGGTTCCAAAATCCCACCATGCGCGCCAGTTCCACGGATGGTAAACAGGATTGTAATCGCGCGAGGAGGCCGGTCCGACGAATAGTTCCCAATCCAAATCACGGGGAACGCGCCTGCTCCTGTCGGGTTTTTGCTGTGGTTGCGGCCATTTCGGGTGGGTTGCCCAGGCATCCACATGTGTTATTTCTCCGATTGCGCCGGCCCAAATCCATTCACAAATACGACGGATTCCTTCGCCAGAGTTTCCCTGGTTGCCCATTTGGGTGGCTACTCCGTATCGTTCCGACAAATCGTTTAAAATTCTCGATTCAAATACCGAGTGGGTCAGCGGTGCCTGCAAAAAAACATGTTTCCCCGTGCGCATTGCCAAAACAGCCGGCAATGCATGCGAATGATCGGGGATGGCAATCATTACTGCATCGATATCGTTTTGCTGTTCGAACATCACCCGGTAATCTTTGTGTGTTGATGCTTTGGACCAGCGCTTAAAAGTATTTTCAGCATAATCCCAGTCCACATCGCAAAGCGCCACAATGTTTTCAGTTTCCATATTTCGCAGGTTATTGTAACCCTGCCCGCCTACACCAATTCCGGCAATATTTAGTTTGTCGCTGGGAGCTTTATGGCCCAGGCCGGCAATTACAGAAGATGGTAAAACAGTTAAACCAACTGCTGCAGAAGTTGTACTTCCTATAAAAGTCCGGCGCGTAATATTTTTGGTTTCTTTCATTTTCACATTCTTAAATTATCCGAAGACAATCAATGCGTGCAAATTAGAAAAAATATCAGTTTTTACCTACATATTATTTTTTTGAATTGGAATTTTGGCATTATTGATATTATAATGTATGCAATAGATTTCTCTCCCGCCGCCAGGTTTTATGCTGAGAACAATTACAGTAAATAACAGTTCATTAACAAACCTTTGGTTTGAAAATATGTTATCGGGAAACGACCATTTCGGTTTAAATATCTTTTTGAATGAACGTTATAATTTAATCATTGAAGTTATGCAGCGATTTTTAATAGTAATTCTGATTTCTTTATTTTCAGTATCAGCCTGGTCAAAAAAGAAAGAATTTCCACTTATCGGGGAAAGAGCACCTTCATTTAGTGAGAATTCAACAAATGGAATGTTAAATTTCCCGGAAGATTTTGGCAATCACTGGAAGATTCTGTTCAGTCATCCGCTCGATTTTACGGCAGTTTGCACTTCGGAATTAATTGGACTGGCCTATTACCAGGAAAAATTTGATTCGCTGGGAGTAAAAACCGCTGTTATATCAATTGATGAAATTGACAGACATCTGTTGTGGAAAGAATTTATGGAAAAAATGATGAGTGAAGAAGGTGAAAATATAAAAATCGGTTTCCCCATTGTGGCCGACCTTTCAGGAAAAGTGTCTGAAAAATACGGAATGCTGCATGCATCGGCCGATGAAAAAAGAGATGTGAGAGGTGTATTCATCATTGATCCGGATAATATCATTCAAAGCATTTCTTTTTATCCCATAAATGTTGGCAGAAATATCGATGAACTTTTAAGGACAGTGACTGCCCTGCAATTAACTCAAAACGAAAATGTACTCACTCCATACAACTGGGAGCCGGGCGGTGATGTACTCGTGCCGCATAAACCCTATACCGAAGATGAATTAAAAGAAAATCCCGATCTCAAAAATCAGTATTACAATAAAGGGGAATTTATGTGGT
>CAYUBV010000180.1:0-5892 GCA_964443035.1 uncultured Tangfeifania sp. | reverse complement strand
GTGTTCCATGGAAGTTCTGTGAGGACCATCAGAATAATGATGGAAGGCTCAAAATAGAGTGCGGCTAAAACGATAGCCATACCATTATTCCGGTAAGCTGAGCCAATAGTTGTTGCTATTTTCCCTTTGTTGTTTTCTGCAAACCCCATAAAATATCCCAGTACATGGAGCAGAATAAATACCACGTATAAAAAACCCGTCTGCCAAATAATTTTTATGGAATCGTTTAATATTACATCGCGTTGCGACCCCATAACTGTATATACCATCAGGGAAAGTATTATGATGTTGACCGATGTAAATAAATGGCTTTTCTTTTCAACGGTTCGCGGCGCATATTTTTTTATAACCTGGGAGGCCACCATTGGTATAAACATGAGCAAAGCGAGGTCTTTAAACAACCACCACGGGTTGACAGACAGTTCATTAATCTGAATGAACCAGAATAATAGGGGTACTGTAACGGGGGCGACGATTGATGTGGTAATTACAATACTCAATGAGAGTGCAATATTACCTTTTACAATATCGGTAAATGCCGGAGAAGCCACAGCCGCGGGCATTGAAGTAAGGAGTAAAATGCCTATTGCAAGATTGTGACTGAACGTATTAATTATCAAAAAGAACAACAGGGGTACTATTATCATATTCAGAAAAACGACGAAACCCATTAGTCGGTAATTTTGCATCTTTGTTATTACCTGCATAATATCGGTTTTTAAAAATACCAGAAACAGCATTACCATGATAACCGGTTTTAATAACGACATAAAAAAGTCATTATAAACAGGAAAAGCGATGCCTGATAAAATGCCTGTCAGAAAGAAAATCCAAAAATATTTTTCAATAAATTGATGTAATTTCATAAGCCTGTTAAGAACAAAAAAAGAATTTGCAAAGCGGGTTGACGCCAGCAGAAAAAACTGTTAAATACTAAAGAAATAAGAAATTTTTAAAACTACCGTACGATTCTTAAAATCAAAGGTTCTGTTTATGTCTGAATCTGAATTATCGAAACGGGCCTCATTATAAGCCAGGTAGAGAAAACTTCCCGGCTGGTATTCCCAGCTGAGCAGGCCGCTAAGTAAATAATCGTTGCGGATTTGCCTTTGCTCATAGTATGTTGTTCCAAATATCCCCTGGGCATGCACACGAATAAAAAAGTCTTTTGTGAACATCCATGTGGTATTCGACGATAATTTAAAATACCGGCCATCGTTCTCATTTTCCGGGTTATATGTTTTGGTGAAATCTCCCTGAAGTTTGGTAATAATATTATGCGAAAAACGACCTTCCCCATCAGCAGACAGACTTTTTTGGCTGCCTACATATTTTTGGTCGAAATTATATAAGGTACCCCCCGCTGCCGACAACTTTCCTGCAAATTGAGTACCTAAACTCAAGGGTCTGGTCGAATAGCTCATTTTTAAGAAGTTTCCGGAATAACTGCCGGTTAATTCAGTGTCAGAAAAGTATTTTAACTCAGAAGAAACAGACATTTCGTTTATAAAGTTTATGGTTAAATCTCCGCCAGCTTCGAAATTATTGGCTTCTCTTATTCCCTCGCTGATGGTTCGTTTGCCCGTGTCTGACTGAATAAATGTTCCAAATTTCTGATCGGGAATAAAGTCAGGGTATATTTCAAGCCATCGATCGATGTACCGCGAGGTGAATAGATCTTTTTTGTTTTCATATTCCAGGTTGGCTGTTATCCTGCGAATATGGTATTTATTTATCCGGGGACTAATCCGGAAAAGGCCAATCCATTTGTTCCAGCCACGGTCAGGTTCTTTTTGAATATATCCCACCCGGTTAATTTCGAATGCAGGTTCTGCACGGTCGAAATTTAATTTAACCCCCATCAAATCACCGGTTCGAACATACGCCAGATTATAGGCCATATTCTGATCGTATTCCATTTCGGTTTGTCCTGAAGCAACCTGGAAATCAACTATATCGTTGCTGTTTAGCATGAAGCTTCCATCAAAACCAACAATTCGGTTATATTTGTCAGCATCTTCTTTTGTTGCTGCTAAAATTCCTATACTACTGGAACCCAATATATCTTTTTTGACTCTCATTACACCAAACAGGGCGTTTTCCACATTTTGTACGGAACTGGAAAATAATGACTCCCCGGTGAGGTTTCCAAGCACCCCAAATTCAATTCCATGTTGTAACTTCCCGGTCATTTTCATTCCTCCAAGAATATCCCCTTTTGCCCCAATCCTGCGGCTGTAAAATAACTCCAGCGGCGTATTGAAAATATTGATTCTTTCAGTGAAAAACGGACGGAGTTCTTTAAAGCGGGTAGGAAACCGGGTCAGGTTAATCTCGAAAACATCGGCATCTACCTGTGCAAAATCGGGATTAAATGTAAAATCTGCCGTGAGGTTAGGGCCGGGGCTATACCGGATATCTCCTCCAAAGCTAAATGTTTTTAATGGGTCCTGATCCATTGATTCCGAAAAACTGGCTACACCATATGGTCTGATTTCAAAGGTTCTGCCGGAATGAATGTTCCTGATATTTTCGATGTTTCCCATTTGCGACATACGGGTAGTATTATCCCATTCCGGCAAATGAGGTTTCCATTGCCCGCGGGAGGCATTTTTCGAAATATTTCTCATAATGTTAAACCCCCAGGTTTGGGAGCTATCGCGTGGATATCTGAAATTGAAAAAAGGAATTTTAACTTCTGCATACCAGCCATTTTCGTCCACACTGCCTTCTGAATACCATATTCCATTCCAGTTGCCATCGCGCTTTATGTCATCATACCGAAGTTCGTCAACCTGCACACCCGTTGGCGATACCACAAATTTATATCCGGTGCGGTGATCGTGGTAACTGTCGATAAATAACATCAGGTGATCGGGCGCTGAAGTTCCCCGCGGGGATAACTGCTGAATAATTTTACCGGGCTCAGAATCCCAACACCAAACACCGATGTATAGATTCTCATCATCATATAAAATGGCAAACTCCGTTTCTTCGCTCATGGGGATTAGTGGGAAAGGCTCCTTTTCCAAAAGATTGCCTTTGTGTTCAGCTTTCCACCAGGCGGGCTCGTTTAATTGTCCATCGACAACAATTTCATCTTCTCCGGACAGGCGATGAGCCTCAATCGTGTAATGTTCTCTTGTCGTATCATATACCTGGTGCCTGATAGAATCAAAATAGGCAGGTGAATATTGATTAAGATTCATCTCTTTCTGTCCATAAGAATAGAACGAAAAGACAAACAAATTCATTAAAAAAAATGAAATGAACAGGAGTGATTTCCTGATATTTTCAATTTGAAGATTCATATACAATCTCCCCTGCTACTATTGTCTTTTTAATATCCATCATAAAATCTTCCAGCGTGAACAATATCAGGTCCGCTCTCATACCGGGTTTTAATTCGCCTCTGTCATTGAGGTTGTAAAGTTGGGCAGGGTTGGTGCTGGCCATTTTAATTGCTGTAGCAAGGTCACATCCGGTAACTTCCATTACATGACCAATCATTTTTGACAGAGGGGATGCAGCGCCACTTAAAACATTCTGTGCAGGATATACGATAACACCTTCGGGTTTTAGTTCGAGTGTGTCCCCGATTGCATTCAGGTAAAATCCTGGCTCCAGCCCACCCAGAGAACTCATGTCAGAGGTCATAACAACGTTTTCTGCCCCCTTTGTTTTGTAAAAAACTTTGATCTGTTCCGGTTGTAAATGAAATCCATCACAAATAATGCTGATTTTCAACCGATCGTCAGCAAGCTGAGGCCATAAAGGATTTATGTGGCGATTGATGCTGTTAGCCATTCCGTTTCCCAGGTGGGTGGCAATGACGGCACCACGATCTATTGCTTCGGTAATTTGAGCCGCGGATGCGTTGTGATGTCCTAATCCCACATGAATCCCCAATTCCCTGCATTTGGAAATAAAGTCCATTGCCCCTTCTGTTTCCGGAGCCAGCGTTACTTGTAAAATATTCTCTCCGGAAGCTCTGTAAAGTTCCATGAACTCGTCCCAGTCGGGTTTGCGAACGTGTATCAAAGGATGTGCTCCCCTGTATCCATCAACGGGTGAAATATAAGGGCCTTCCAAATGAAAACCGGCGATAGAACCACGGGTTGCAGTATCTTCTTTTGCTTTGGCAAGGATTTCAAAATTCCGTAAAAATATATTATGATCATTGGTCGTAAGTGTAGGCATGAAGGTAGTAATGCCAACTTCCCAAAAAGCATTGGTTAAATCTTTGATGCCTTCCAAAGTTAGATCTTTTCCGGTATTAACAAATGAATACCCCATATATCCATTCACCTGGTTATCAATTAACCCCGGTGCGATTATCATTGAATTGGCTTCATCTGATAAACGCTTAATTTCTTTTATACCGGATATCCCCCCATCTTTTATTTGGATTTCTACGGGTTTATTATCCAGGTAATGAAGTCCTTCCACCTTAAAATCATACTCAAGATTTCGCTCACACCCAAATAAAAATAGCATTATGCCAATTGCAGCTACCATCTTCACAGGCAATGAATTGATTTTTATGTCATTACTTCTACTCATCGTTTGCTGATTCAATGTTAATGTTCTTTTGCTCATTTCCTTTTTTTAAGCATCCCTTGTCGGGTGTGGCTTGATATCCGTCAGTTCTTCAATTTTTACCGGACGTTTTTCATCAATGGATTTGCGGCCGGCAATTCCAATCAGGCACGACAT
The DNA here is from genome assembly GCA_964443035.1 of uncultured Tangfeifania sp. Taxonomy (GTDB): domain Bacteria; phylum Bacteroidota; class Bacteroidia; order Bacteroidales; family Prolixibacteraceae; genus Tangfeifania. The sequence continues at coordinate 1,176 of CAYUBV010000180.1, read as the reverse complement.
GGCGCCATCGCGGGAGCCGGCAGCATGTTTCAATGGGTCGGGCATGTCCGGGGTGCGGAAGATTTTGTCCTGCAACCGCGAGTCGCCGCCACCGTGGCCGCCGCGAGCTGCTTCCACCTTCATTATTTTATGGTCGCGATCGAAATTGTTCATTAAAAATATCTCATCATGATCCACCTCTCCGGGTTCATCCTGGTTCATTTCGGCAGCATGCAGGCTGGCCTGATTGATTTTTTCCTGACGGCGCCACGGGATACCGCTCCACGATTCTGCGCGGCCATCCATCCCATTAAAAGCAATGCGCCAGCCCTCATAAGGGGAATAGGTGGTCAGCGAATAGTTTACAATGATGTTGTTGGCATATTTTATCTGTAGCGACATTTTGTCGAAGATGTCGATTTCCTCCCTCCACAAGCAATTGTCGCGGATGTAGCCGTCGTATTTTTCATTTTGCACATACAGTTCCATCGCGCGTTTGTCGTTGGTAATGTCCCAATAAAACCGGCATTTATCGGTGTAGGCACAATTTCGGCAGTTGGCGCCCCTGAACGGGTTGTTTATCCCGTAATGTTCCAAATCGCCATACGCTGTTATTTCCACAGGATCGGAGTCGATGAGCCAGTTGAGCATGTCAAAATGATGCGTGGCCTTGTGTACCAGCAACGTGCCGCCCTTGTCGCGTTCACCGTGCCAGCGCCTGAAATACGATGCACCGTGGTAAACGTTGAGGTACCAGTGAAAATCGACCGAAGTGATTTTCCCCACCGGCTTTTTAATTAGAAATTCTTTTAACGCTGTTGGAAGTGTGGCATAACGCATATTGAATCCAACGATGCATTTTTTTCCTGTCCGTTTTTCGGCATCCAGGATAGCCTGCAATTTCACTTCATCCGTGGTTATGGGCTTTTCGGTCAACACATCCACCCCCAGTTCCATACTTCTGATAATAAATTCATGATGATTGGAGTCCATGGTGGTTACCATCACCAGGTCGGGCTTTGTTTCGGCCATCATTTTTTCGAAGTCGGTATAAACCGGGCAATCAACGCCCATGTACTTTTTTGCGAGTTCAAGCCGTCCGGGATTGATGTCGCAAAGCCCTGAGAAAGTGACCAAATCGCTGTAGTTGTCCACAACCCGTTTGCCCCAGAAGCTGGTGCCACGGCTGCCTGTGCC
>CAYUBV010000179.1:2461-5911 GCA_964443035.1 uncultured Tangfeifania sp. | reverse complement strand
TTCGTAGAAACAATTTAAATTAGCTAATTTAGAGATTCGTTTTTGGGAGTAATTGACTGAACACCTACTTTTGTCGTCAATTAACGTATATCAACAAGATTAAATATTTGATTTATGAGTAAGTTTCTAACTGCGTCAATTGGCAAAAAGTTTCTGATGAGCGTATCGGGAATTTTTCTAATGGTATTCCTTGCTGTCCATTTGGCTGTAAATTTATTACTGATTTTTGATGATACGGGAGAACTGTATAACATTGCAGCTCATTTTATGGTTACAAATCCTGTTATACGGATGATTGAGCCATTGCTTGCAATAGGCTTTATCGTTCACATCGTATGGTCTTTTATCCTTGAAATTCAGTACCGGAAAGCCCGTCCTGTAAAATACAACAAAAAGGATGCTTCGGCCGCTACTACCTGGATATCCAGAAACATGCTTGTTTTGGGATTGATGGTACTTGTTTTTTTGGTAATCCATATTATCGATTTTTATTATGTCCTTCGTTTTACCGATCAGGTAAATGTAGTAAACATTGAAGGCGAGCATATGGAAGACACTTACACACTGGTTGCTGATCTTTTTAAAACAAACGTCCTTTACGATGTAATTTATATTGTAGGATCGGTTTTATTAGGGATGCACATTGCTCATGGATTCTGGTCGTCGTTCCATACTTTGGGGCTTAGCAATAATAACTGGATGAAAAGATGGCAGTTCATCGGGAAAATTTATGCTGTTGTTATTGCAGTAGGTTATTCAATCATCCCGCTTTATTTTCTAATCAAATTTTAAACAGAAAAAAGGATTGGTTTATGAGTATATTAGATTCAAAAATACCTGATGGCCCGTTGGCTGAGAAGTGGAACGAGCACAGAGAAAGGATTAAAGTGGTTAGTCCGGCCAATAAGCGGAAGCTCGATGTTATTGTTGTTGGAACGGGGTTGGGAGGAGCATCGGCTGCAGCTTCTCTGGCTGAATTAGGATACAATGTAAAAGCATTTTGTTACCAGGACAGCCCGCGGCGGGCCCACTCAATTGCAGCTCAGGGTGGAATTAATGCAGCTAAAAATTATCAGAACGATAACGACTCGGTATACCGGTTGTTTCATGATACCATTAAAGGTGGAGACTATCGCGCACGCGAAGCCAATGTTTACCGTTTGGCCGAAGTTTCCCCCAACATTATCGACCAGTGCGTGGCCCAGGGAGTTCCTTTCGGACGTGAGTACGGAGGCTTGCTGGCCAACCGTTCTTTCGGGGGAGTTTTGGTTAGCCGGACGTTTTATGCACGTGGACAAACCGGTCAGCAGTTGCTGCTGGGGGCTTACCAGGCGCTGAACCGTCAGATTTCGAAAGGAAACGTGGAGATGTACAGCCGTCACGAAATGCTGGATGTGGTGAAAATAGACGGCAAAGCCCGCGGAATCATCGCACGCGATTTGGTTACAGGAGGAATCAAACGGTTTGGAGCACACGCCGTTGTAGTGGCAACCGGAGGTTACGGAAATGTTTTCTTCCTCTCTACCAATGCAATGGGAAGTAACGGTTCTGCAGCATGGCAGTGTTATAAAAAAGGCGCCATGATGTCGAATCCGTGTTTTGTGCAGATTCACCCCACTTGTATCCCGGTTCATGGCGACCAGCAATCGAAACTTACGCTGATGTCGGAATCATTGCGTAACGATGGCCGTGTTTGGGTGCCGAAGAAAAAAGAAGATGCCGAAAAACTGCGTAATAACGAAATTGGTCCGAATGATATTCCGGATGAAGATCGCGATTTCTACCTCGAGCGCCGCTATCCGTCATACGGGAACCTTGTTCCGAGAGATGTTGCATCGAGGGCTGCCAAAGAGCGCTGCGATGAAGGTTACGGTGTAAATGCTGAAGGAAAAGCAGTTTACCTCGATTTTAAATACGCCATAAAGCGTTTGGGAAAAGATGTAATTACGGCACGTTACGGCAACCTGTTCCAGATGTATGAAAAAATTATGGATGTCGATCCGTATAAAGAACCGATGATGATTTATCCGGCCATCCATTACTCAATGGGTGGTAACTGGGTCGATTATAACCTGATGACCACTGTTCCGGGGCTCTATTCGATCGGGGAAGCCAACTTCTCAGATCACGGTGCAAACAGGCTCGGAGCTTCCGCCTTGATGCAGGGACTTGCCGATGGCTATTTTGTACTGCCTTACACAATTGGCGATTACCTCGCAGATGAAATTCTTACGCCAAAACCTGATACCAGCGCACCGGAGTTCGATGAAGCTGAAAAAGCAGTTACCGGAAGAATTGAAAAGCTGTTCAATATTAAAGGTTCGAAACCGGTCGATTACTTCCACAAGAAGCTGGGGAGCATCATGTGGGATCATGTTGGAATGTCGCGTAATGCTGAAGGCCTGAAAAAAGCAATCAAAGAAATTAAGGAATTGCGCGAAGAATTCTGGAAAGATGTAAAAGTTACCGGCGAACTCGATAACCTCAATCCCGAATTGGAGAAAGCAGGCCGGGTGGCCGATTTTTTCGATATCGGCGAATTGATGGCCCGCGATGCACTCGACAGAAAAGAATCCTGCGGTGGCCACTTCCGCGAAGAATCGGTTACTGAAGACGGAGAAGCCAAACGCGACGACGAAAATTACACGTTCGTTTCCTGCTGGGAATACAAAGGCGAAGATAAAGAGCCGGCTTTACACAAAGAGGATTTGGTATTTGAGAATGTTAAGTTGACACAAAGAAGTTATAAGTAGAATCAGTTATGGCAGATAAAATTCTAAAAAAACTCAATATAAAAGTCTGGCGGCAAAACAATGCCCGGGACAAAGGAAGGTTTGAGACTTACACCATCGAAAATATTTCAACCGGCGCGTCATTTCTGGAAATGCTGGATATTTTGAATAATAACCTGATTGAAGAAGGGAAAGACCCGATTGCTTTTGATCACGATTGCCGTGAAGGCATTTGCGGCACCTGCAGCCTTTTCATTAACGGAAGGGCACACGGACCGGACACAGAAGTAACAACCTGCCAGTTGCACATGCGGAAATTCAAAGATGGCGATACCATTACCATCGAACCCTGGCGTGCTGCTGCATTTCCGGTGATAAAAGATTTGGTGATCAATCGTACTGCTTTTGAAAAAATTCTGTATGCCGGCGGTTTTATTTCGGTAAATACAGGCGGAGTGCCCGAGGCAAATACCATCCCGATTTCTTACGACGATGTGGAAGAATCGATGGATGCTGCTTCATGTATCGGTTGCGGAGCTTGTGTGGCTGCCTGTAAAAATTCTTCGGCAATGTTGTTTGTGGCTGCAAAAGTTTCGCACCTTGTAAAATTACCGCAGGGTAAAATTGAGGCCAGAAAACGGGCCCGAAGCATGGTAGCCAAAATGGACGAACTCGGTTTTGGCGGTTGCACCAACACAGGCGCCTGCGAAGTGGAATG
>CAYUBV010000179.1:0-2361 GCA_964443035.1 uncultured Tangfeifania sp. | reverse complement strand
AAAGCACGAATTCGTGCGCTGGAAGCCGCACTCGAAATGGTTTCGGAAATGGAATCAGGAAACCTGGCCTTTTCGAAGCAAACCCTCTACGAGCTGAAAAATGTAAAAACAGCGTTCGAAAACCATCTGAAACATTATGAATTCGATGTAAAAATTGAATCGGAGAAAAATGGCGAATACAGGGCTTCGCTGGAAAAGGCGCGTTTATATGTTTCTCATTTTATGCAAATATTGTATATGGGAATCGAACGGGAAGAACTGAAAAATGAGATTCTTTCATTTTATGGTCTGCAGGATTTAAACATGAAATTGCCGGCCCTGAATACTGAATCAGAAATTCTGGAATGGGGAACAAAATTAATCGATGGTGAGAAAAAACGCATGCAAAGCGGCGGAAGTCCGATATACAATCCTTCAATAGCCCTGGTTAAAGTTAAGGTGGAAGATTTTAAGGATGTCGCTGTTTTTCAACACAATCTCAAACGAAATACATTGCGCTCCTACGATAAACTTCAGGAAATACGCAAGAAAACAAATGATTTTATTAGTAACTTATGGACCGAAATTGAAGAAAATTTTGCAAGCAACTCATCAAAACATAAACGTCAAAAGGCACAGGAATACGGCGTAGTTTATGTTTTCAGGCGAAACGAAAAGAAAAAAATGCAGTCAGAAGATTTACAGGTCGATCTGCTTTTTGAGTTTAATTAGGTATTTCTTTGACTGGGAAGACACAAAAGTGCTGAACGGTAAAATTGGAGAGTACATCACAACTTTTCGGAAAGACCGCCACAGCGACGACTGGTACCTTGGAAGCACCAACAATGAAAATGCCCGCGAATTTGAAGTGGCGTTGTCGTTTCTAAAAGAAGGAGTGACATACGAAGCATAGATCTATGCTGATGCTCCCGGAATTACGTATCTTGATAACCCTGAAAAAGTGGAAATTTCCAACATGGAAGTTACCCGGAACACGGTTTTGCCCATCCGGTTGGCCGAAGGTGGCGGAACGGCAGTTCGCTTTAAAAAGTTGTAAAAATAATTAGGAAGGAAGAGGGCCGAATGCATTTTTTCGGTTCTCTTTTTTTATCAGCCACATTAGTAAAACAACCACCACAAGGCTAAATCCGATTGCCAGAAATTCATCGGGCGAAGATCCAATATTTTCTACTTTTGGGTTGATAATATTTCTGTCAACTAAATAAATGGCGACAACTGCAAATGCGTTATTTACAAAATGGGCGATAATTGGCAGCCACATCGATCCGCTCCAAACCAGCAGGTAGCCAAACAAAACACCCAGCAACATGCGTGGCACAAACCCATAAAATTGCATGTGCAGTGCGCTGAACAGGATAGCTGATATCCAGATTCCCCAGTGGTAACTTTTTGTCATTCTTGTAAAAATCCGCTGGATAACTCCCCTGAAAAGAAGTTCCTCACCAAGAGCCGGAAGTAATGCAATCATAAAAAGATTGAAAATCAGGCCACCTGTAGTTTCTACTTTTAAAAAAGCTTCGGTGAGTTCGATTGCCTTCTCTTCTGCGTTTTTCATCCACTGTTCCACTCCGCGCAGCCATTCAGGAAATTGCATCTCGTTATTCAACTGGCCGGTAAAATTGATGAGCGGAAGCGCAAAAATAACCAGTAATGTTACAAGTAAAATAGTTGCAGCATTTACTTTTGTATGAAGGTACAGGTACTTTGCGATGTTTCCTTTAAACAGCCAGGCCAGTATAATTGGCGGGACAATAAAAAGTCCGATGGACTGAACTACCTGGAAATACTTTAATAAACGAATATTTTCAGGGTCGCTTAAATCATTGATGGTGGGCATGCTCATCACCGAATCGAGGCCAAAAAGCGGAATGGCTGCTACCAGTGAAAGAAGCATAAAAAACAAAAAGCTTACAATTATTACAAATGCCGCAAACATAAGTTGCGGAAAGGGTTTCATCCCCCTGAATGCAGTAAATGCCATATCATTGATTTTGTGGCAAAGATAATTTTTATTGGGAAAGCTGCATTAAAGTTTTTTCCAAACTGCCAGAAACAAAAGTATCCAGCCGGCAATAAAACTCAGTCCGCCAATGGGGGTAACCGCACCCAGCCATTTTATGCCGGTCACGGCAAGTACATATAAACTTCCTGAAAACAGAATGATTCCGGTCGTTAACAAAATGGCCGACCATTTTATCAGTTCGGATGGAAAAGAAACAGCCAGAATTCCGATGAATAACAATCCCAAAGCATGGTAAAAATGGTATTCCACACCGGTTTTATACGTTTGCATCATGTCGGCTGAAAGTTGTGATTTTAATCCGTGTGCGCCAAAAGCTCCCAGCGCAACCGCCAGTGCCA
>CAYUBV010000178.1:0-5914 GCA_964443035.1 uncultured Tangfeifania sp. | reverse complement strand
TAAATGAAACCGGCACATACGGAATGGGTGTATTTTGTGTTTGATCGCAAGATGTTGGAATCCACAATAATAATACTGAAAAAACAAAATACTTCACGTATTTTAAGATCACCTGATTCATTTTTCTTATTTTTACTAAAAACTTCGAAGTAATTAAATTATTGCTGTAAAAACACAAATATAATGGATGATTTAATAGTTATAATTCTGACACTCATTTTTGTCGTAGTCGGAATTTTTGGGCAGATGAAAAAGAAAAAGGCTGCCGGCCAGGCTGAAAATCAACCTGAACCCCAGGCTGAGCCCGAACCTGAAGAAGCGGGCAATTTTTGGGATTTTCTGGATGCTGAACCTGAATACATGGAACAGGCACCTGTAGCAGAAACCCGTGAGCAGGAAGCGCGGGTTCAACCAGTAGAAAAAGAACCTGTGGCAAAGAAAAAACCAATACCTGAAATATTTGCTGAAAATAAAGACAGTTCAATTTATTCAAGCGATTTAACCAGCGACGAAGAAGCTGAAAAAACAAAAAAGTTTTCTTCCAAAGATCGTTTTCCGCTTAGAAAGGCAGTAATTTACAGCGAAATACTGAACAGGAAATATACCTGAGCTGTCATAAATCATTCATATTGAATATTTTTAGTTTTTGTTGTTTATAATATCAGGGAAATTATATACTTTTGCCAAAGGAAGAGTTCCGGGAATCTGGAATTCTTTCTGTTTTTTTATAGCTCAATTAAAGAGGAGGAAATAATAAAATGTCATCAGTAACATACGTAACAAAAAAAGGACTCGATAAAATGAAAAAGGAGCTCGATCGGCTCATGAATGTTGAACGTCCTGCTATTTCGAAACAAATTGGTGAAGCCATCGAAAAAGGCGATATTTCTGAAAATGCCGAATACGATGCTGCCAAAGATGCCCAGGGAATGCTGGAAGCAAAAATTTCTGAATTGCAGTCGAAAGTTGCCACTGCACGCATTCTCGATGAATCAAAAATTGACACCTCTCAGGTGCAGATTTTGAACAAAGTGAAGATCAAGAACAAAAAAAACAATGCAACCATGCAATATACCATTGTTCCTGAAAGCGAAGCAAATCTGAAAGAAGGCAAGATTTCAGCCAGTACGCCCATTGCCAAAGGTTTAATGGGCAAAAAAGTGGGCGATGAAGTGGAAATTAAAGTGCCTTCAGGGGTTATTCCGTTCGAAATTGTTGAAATATCAATTTAATAAGTTATGGCAAGCATTTTTACAAAAATAGTAGAAGGCGAAATACCTGCTTACAAAGTGGCGGAAGATGAAAAATACCTTGCCTTCCTCGATGTTTCACCCGTTGCAAAAGGGCATACACTGGTGATTCCGAAAAAAGAAATCGACTATCTCTTCGACCTTGATGATGAGTTATATGCAGGCTTGCAGCTTTTTGCCAAAAAAGTGGCAGTCGGTTTAAAAAAAGCAGTTCCCTGTAAAAAAGTAGGTGTACTGGTTTTAGGTCTCGAGGTACCGCATGCCCACATTCATCTCATTCCGATGCAGGACGAAACTGATGTTTTGAATTTTTCGGATAAAGTAAAAATGGAAGATGATGAAATGATGGAGCTGAGCAAAAAAATAGCTGAAAATATTGATTGAAGCGGTTAAAATGATTATAAAGCAAGCCCGGTTTTTCGCCGGGTTTTTTTATTCCATTTTTTTCAACAATTGATTTTCGCCCCTTCAAAAATAGTAACTTTATAGTGCTCATTCGGGCAGTTGAATTTTTTAAAAAGGTAGAAAATGGTTCCGTTTACTCATTTACATGTACACTCACAATACTCTATACTCGATGGCGCTGCCAGTGTTTCCGATTTGGTTACCAAGGCAAAGTCGGATAAAATGAAAGCCCTTGCGCTTACCGATCATGGTACCATGTTTGGAATCAAGGAATTTCACATGAAATGCAGGCAGGCTGAAATAAAACCCATTTTGGGCTGCGAAACGTATGTGGCCCGCCGGACGCTAAACGATAAAACCAACAAGGAGGACCGCTACGGCGATCACCTCATTCTGCTGGCAAAAAATAAAACAGGATACCGGAACCTGGTAAAACTGATATCCATTGCAACAACCGAAGGTTTTTACTACAAACCGCGTATCGACAAGCAACTGCTTGAAAAACATGCCGAAGGTCTGATTATCTCTTCTGCCTGTCTCGGAGGAGAAGTTGCCGGATTTATCATGAACAATCGCCTGCAGGATGCCGAAGATACAATTCTGTGGTACAAAAATTTGTTTGGCGACAATTATTACCTCGAGCTGATGCGGCATCCCAGTGAACTGCCTGCGCAGCGCGAAAATGTATACGACAACCAGGTAATTGTAAATAAACACCTGCTGGAACTGGCAAAAAAACATGATGTAAAAGTAATTGCCACCAACGATGTGCATTTTACAAATGCCGAAGATGCCGATGCGCACGATTTGCTTATTTGCCTGAACACAGGTAAAGATATTGACGATCCCTCGCGGATGCGTTACACCAAACATGAGTGGTTTAAAACGCAGAGAGAGATGTATGAACTGTTTAAAGACGTGCCCGAAGCAGTTTCAAACACCGCAGAAATAGTTGAAAAGATAGAGGATTATGAGCTCGACTGCGATCCCATTATGCCGTTTTTTCCCATTCCCAAAGAGTTCGGAACCGAAGAAGATTTTAAACAGGAATACCCGGAATCGAGACTCATTGAGGAATTTGGCCAGGAAGCATTTATCCGGATGGGCGGGTATGGAAAGGCAATCAGGGTAAAGCGTGAATCGGTTTACCTGCGTTACCTCACATTTAAAGGAGCTGAAGAACGTTACGGAAAACCTGTTCCCGACGATGTTGCCGCCCGGCTCGATTTTGAATTGAATACCATTGAACAAATGGGGTATCCGGGGTACTTTCTGATAGTGCAGGATTTTATCAATGCTGCCCGCGAAATGGGCGTGCTGGTAGGCCCCGGACGTGGTTCGGCAGCAGGTGCAGCAGTTTCCTACTGCACCGGAATTACCAACATCGACCCAATAAAACACAACCTGCTTTTTGAACGTTTCCTGAATCCCGATCGTGTTTCGCTGCCTGATGTGGATATCGATTTTGATGACGATGGCCGCGAAAAAGTGCTCAATTATGTAACTGAAAAATACGGGCAAGATAAAGTTGCACACATTTGTACTTTCGGAACCATGGCTACCAAGCTGGCTATCCGCGATGTGGCAAGGGTTTTGAGGCTTCCGCTCCCCGAGGCCGACCGGCTTGCCAAACTGGTGCCCGATGCACCGAAAATGACGTTTCAGAAAGCATTCAGGGAAAATCCTGAACTGAAAAAAGAAAAGACTTCAAGCAATCCGTTAATTGCCAAAACCATCAAATTTGCCGAAACGCTGGAAGGCTCGGTGCGGCAAACCGGCGTGCATGCCTGCGGAATTCTTATCAGCCGCGATCCGTTGACCGACCACATTCCGCTGATGCCCACAAAGGACGGGGAAACGTTGCCAACTACTCAATACGACGGCCGTTTTGTGGAAGACATTGGTTTGCTGAAAATGGATTTTTTGGGGCTGAAAACGCTGTCCATCATCAAAGAAAGTCTGGATAACATCAGGTTTTCGAAAGGCGTGGAAATCGATATCGATAACATTCCGTGGGATGATGAGAAAACTTTCGAACTATTCAGTCACGGCGAAACCACGGCTATTTTTCAGTTTGAATCCGACGGGATGAAAAAGCACCTGCGCGAACTCAAACCCAACCGGTTTGAAGATTTGGTGGCAATGAACGCACTTTACCGCCCGGGCCCTATGGAATACATCCCCAGTTACATTGCCCGGAAACATGGCAGACAAAAGGTGGAATACGACCTGCCGATGATGGAAAAATACCTGAGCGAAACATACGGAATTACGGTCTTTCAGGAGCAGGTGATGTTACTCTCGCGGTTGCTGGCCAATTTCACACGCGGTGATTCCGACACACTCCGGAAAGCCATGGGTAAAAAAATTACTTCACTCATGGAAAAACTAAAAGTGAAGTTTGTGGAAGGCTGCAAAGCCAACTTCAAATTTGTTGATGAGTGTAAGATGGTGGGCAAAAAACCGGAAGTGGTCATCGAGAAAATCTGGAAAGACTGGGAAGCTTTTGCGTCTTACGCGTTTAACAAGTCGCATTCGGTATGTTACGCTCACATCGCTTATCAAACAGGTTATTTAAAAGCACATTATCCGGCTGAATTTATGGCGGCCAACCTTAGCCGCAACCTCAGCAATATTACGGATATTACCAAGTTGATGACCGAATGTACCCGCATGGGAATTAATGTATTGGGGCCTGATGTGAACGAAAGTTTTATCAAGTTTACATCCAACAAAAACAACGACATCCGGTTTGGAATGGCTGCAATAAAAGGGGTTGGCTCAGGAGCTGCAAAAGATATTATTGAAGCGCGCGATAAAAATGGCAGGTTCACAACGGTTTATGATTTTGTGGAGAATGTAAACCTGCAAACCGTCAATAAAAAAAATATGGAAGCGCTGGCAATGGCAGGGGCTTTCGATGGTTTGGAGGGACTGAAACGAGCCAGCTTTTTTGCCGGCGAACATGAAAATGACAAAACCAGTTTCATCGAAAAACTGATTCGGTACGGAAATAAAATTCAAAACGAAAACAATAGCATGCAGCAAAGCCTGTTTGGCGATACCGGAGAAGGCTCGGGCGTGCAAAAACCTGCCATCCCGGATGGGGAAGAATGGCCGCAGATTGTGCTGCTCGAAAAGGAAAAAAACCTGATTGGTATTTACCTTACGGCACATCCGCTGGACGATTACAAGGTGGAAATCGATAACTTTTGCTCGAGAGATGTTGGCTTGAAAGATATTAAAAACGACATCGAGAAATACAAAGGCCGCGATTTTACGTTTGGCGGAATGGTAGTGGCCGCCCGCGAAGCTACTTCGAAAAACGGGAAACCATTTGCCACACTCACGCTTTCGGATTACACCGACACCTACGAATTTTTCTTTTTCGGGCAGGATTACGTCAGCTTTCACAATTACTGCAAAACCGGATTGTTTATACTGGTGAAAGGAACAGTGAAACAGCGATTTAAAAGCGATTATTACGAGTTCAAAGCTTCGCAGATTGAGCTGCTTTCCGAAGCCCGGAAAAATTATGTGAACAGTGTTACTGTAAATATTCCGCTCGATAAAATTAATGAATCGATAATCAATGAAATTGAAAAACTGGCCCAAAACAATAAAGGCAGTGCGTTGTTAAAATTTAATGTTTATGATCCGGAGAACAACATGTTTATCAACTTGTTTTCAAGGAGTAAGCGGATTAATTTGTCGGACGATTTCATTCATTATTTTGAAGGAAGGCCGGAAATAGGATACAGGATCAATTAATTTTAAAAACATTAATAAATAAATATTCACATTAAAATAATAGAATTATGGCTATAGAAGTAACTGATGCCAATTTTGACGAATTGGTTTTAAAATCCGAGAAACCGGTGATGCTCGATTTTTGGGCGGTTTGGTGCGGACCCTGCCGGATGATTGCTCCGATTGTGGAGGAGATGGCAGAAGAGTACGAAGGTAAAGCACTGATTGGAAAAGTGGACGTAGATTCCAATCCGAATGTGGCAATGAAGTATGGAATTCGGAACATTCCCACTACTTTGTTTGTGAAAAATGGTGAAGTGGCCGACAAACAGGTGGGTGCTGCACCTAAAAAAGCTTTTACCGACAAACTCGACGCATTGCTTTAAAAAATTTTGGTCGCAGAATAATGCACCGGATGGTTTTGGCTGTCCGGTGCTTTTGTTAATTTCGCCCTTGTGAAAAATATTTTCGACATAGAACAATTTCATCAGTTCGATAACCTCGGATTG
>CAYUBV010000177.1:0-5968 GCA_964443035.1 uncultured Tangfeifania sp. | reverse complement strand
GAATGATCGACTTCGGTATTAAAGTAGGCTTTTATTTCACCGGTTGAATTCGACTCGGTGGCATAAGCTGCTGCCGGGGCAAAAGCAGTGTCGTTATTGAGTACCGAAAAGGGCTGTGCATAAATAACCGAGCCGGCAGGCAGACCGGTAATTTCTGCTTCCTGAAAATATTTTTCTTCAGCCTGGGTTGTGCTTCCGTTTGCAAAAAGATTCCAATCATCCGGATTATTGTTTGTTCCGTAGCGTATTTCCGCCGTTCCTTCGGCATCAGTTTCCCAGTTAAGGGTGAAACCATCTTGAGCAATTTCGCTGACATTTACTGCCGATGTAACCATTACTTCGGAGTCGAAATCGAAATCTTCCATTTTTCGCGGAAGAAGCTGGTATCCGGTGGTTACATCATTATCTCTCTTTGAATATTGTGAAACGATGGCTACAAGATCGAAACTTTCGGTGGGAATAGGCTGGCCAATAATATCGGTAGCCTTTCGGTTGATTCTGATTTCAATGGTTTCGTCTTCCGATATAATTTCGTAGTTGGAATCTCCTTCAAAAGTTCCTGTAGGATTTACAAATTGTGCATCATTTATTTTTACCAACCGGCTTTCGTAATCTTCCCCAATCTCAGAAATGGATAAAACAATGGGGGCGGGAAGTGCATTTCCGCTCGAATGGACGGTTAGAGATTCCACCGGATCTACCTCGAGCAGGTTGTTGTAATCTTTCAGGTTTCCGGTTACTGTTATTGAATCGCCCGGCTTTAAATCGGCCGTTAAATCACTGTAGGCTGCAAGTCCGGCAGTTTCATCCTGAAAATAACGGATGATTCCCAGTTCTCCACCGTTTGTTACAATGCCGCTAACAGTTACAGTTTCGCCCAGGGCAGATCTTCGCGCAGTTTCAATACTTTGTTGGGAGAACAATGGAAGCGACAGAAGGGAAAATGCGATTAAAAGAAGTATATTTTTCACCATGACAAGAAGTCAAAATTTTAAAATGAGGCGGGGAAAATATAAAAAAATCGGGGGTCGTGAATCAGATTCGGGGAAATCTTTTTTACCGGCTGAATTTTGCTCACATCTCCGAAACAATCAGCTTTTTGGCAACAACCTTGTTTTCAGCGGTTCTTACTCTTAAAAAATAAATCCCTTTGGGAATATTGTTGAGTTTGAGCTCGTATTTATTCACCCCGAATTCTGTTCTTTTCTGCAGCATTTCTTTCCCGGCAATGTTGATCACTTTTATTTCAGCAATTTCATGATCATCCATTTCAAGTGTTACCTGGCCGGTGCTGACCGGATTGGGATAAATCTTAAGTTTCGATGAAACTTCATCAACTTTTACCAGGGTGTCGTTTCCAAAAGGTGAATAGGCTGGCTGATTTGCCAGTCCTGTAAAATGCAATGTCGATATGATTAATAAAAGTATAAATTGTTTCATGGCTCTCACATTTTCTGTTACAGCTTTTTTTAATGCAAATAGTATGCCTTTTTCTAAAAGAGCGATTTATTTTTCAACAATTGCAATGCATCCTCCAAATCTTCAGGGGTATCGATGCCAATGCTTTGATGTTCGGTAACAGCGGTTTTTATTTTGTACCCGTTTTCAAGCCACCTTAACTGTTCCAGTGCTTCCACACGCTCGAGCATTCCGTGGGGCAGTTGCGTAATTTGCTGCAGTACCTCCTTTTTGTAGGCATACATTCCGATATGGGCCCAAAAAGTTGCTGAAAGCAACCAGCCGCTCTCTTTTTCGCCTCTCACAAACGGAATGGGCGACCTGCTGAAATAGAGGGCATTTTTTGCCTTATCGGTAACTACTTTGGGGCGGTTGGAATTAAACAGTTCGTCAGTGTTGTCAATTTTTTTGATGAGCGTGGCAATTTGGGTATTTTCGGCAAAACATGCCATGAGTTGTTCAATTTGTTTTGACTGAATAAATGGCTCGTCGCCCTGGATATTTATCACCACATCAAAATTGATATTTGGGGAAAGATTGCGCGCTGCTTCAGCACAGCGGTCGGTTCCGCTGCGGTGACTTTTGGAAGTTTCAATAACATTTCCGCCAAATTTTCTGACTGCTTCGAAAATCCGTTGATCGTCAGTTGCGACCCAAACTTCTTTCAGTGCTTTCGAAGCATTTTCATATACCCACTGGATAACCGGCTTATTGTCGAGCAGGGCCAGTGGTTTTCCCGGGAAGCGTGTAGATTGATAACGCGCTGGTATAATTGCAACAAATTCCATTTATAACCTGTTTTATATTTGAACAAAGATAGTGAGAAATCAGATAGAAAAACAGTATTCAAAACCGGCAGGAATTTTGTTTTAAAAAGTAATTTTTAAATTCATCCGCTAAAAAAGGTTAATTCAATTTGATAACCGGACATTGCAAATGAAAAATTGTAAATTTGTGGCTGAATTTGGCCATGATTGCAATTGTTCTGTTGAAATTAATCATATTATTATGGCGAAGTTCCGGTGTGCAACCGACCAGGTTTGTGACAAAGAATTATTGCATCGGCCTGCAAATGAAAAACAGAGATGGTGAAAATGGACAATATAGAAATGGATATTCAGGGGATAAAACAAAGGTTTGAAATTATCGGGAGTTCGCCCGAATTAAGCCGAGCCATTGAAGTTGCAGTGCAGGTGGCGCCCACTGATCTTTCGGTGCTGATTTCAGGAGAAAGCGGTACCGGAAAGGAGATGTTCCCGCAAATTATTCATCAGTATTCCAGCCGCAAACACGGAAAATACATTGCTGTAAACTGTGGCGCTATTCCCGAAGGAACCATCGACTCTGAACTCTTCGGTCACGAAAAAGGTGCTTTTACCGGCGCCCTGGCCGACCGGAAAGGGTATTTTCAGGAAGCCGACGGAGGTACAATTTTTCTGGATGAAATAGGAGAGCTGCCGCTTTCGACCCAGGTGCGGTTGCTGCGGGTGCTCGAAACCGGAGAATTTATAAAAGTCGGTTCATCGAAAATGATAAAATCCGACGTGCGGG
This sequence comes from uncultured Tangfeifania sp., assembly GCA_964443035.1. GTDB lineage: Bacteria > Bacteroidota > Bacteroidia > Bacteroidales > Prolixibacteraceae > Tangfeifania. The sequence continues at coordinate 2,959 of CAYUBV010000177.1, read as the reverse complement.
TAATTGCTGCTACCAATGTGGATATTCCCAAAGCTATTGAAGATGGAAAATTCAGGGAAGACCTGTATTACCGTTTAAATACGGTTCCTATTCATATTCTCCCTTTGCGCCAGCGACCCGACGATATTTACCTGTTGTTTCGGAAATTTGCGCGCGATTTTGCTGAAAAATACCGGATGCCCCCGGTGCGGCTCGATGATGAAGCCCGGATTATGCTGATTAATTACCGCTGGCCCGGAAACGTGAGGCAGTTGAAAAACATTACCGAGCAGATTTCCATTATCGAGCAAAACCGCGATATCACGGCTGATACTTTACGGCAATACCTGCCGGCAGCATCGTCGAGTAATTTGCCGGCTCTTCTGTCGAAAACCGAAGAAACTTCGTATGCCAACGAGCGGGAGATTCTGTACAAAGTTTTGTTCGATATGAAACACGATATGAATGATTTGAAGAAGCTTGTGCTCGATTTAATGGAAAATAAAGAGTCCCCGATTTCCGGCGACCAGGCCCGGATTATTCAGAATTTGTATGAAGAAGATAAAAGTACTGAAAGCAGCGAAACTGCCTCGAAATCATTGCGACTGAGTCACCTCGGGAAAGAAAGTATTCAGGATACCGAGGAAATTGTGGAGGAATCGCTTTCGCTGGAAGAAAAAGAGATTGAACTGATAAAAAAGGCGCTTGAAAAACACAACGGCAAACGAAAATATGCCGCCCGCGAACTGGGAATTTCAGAGCGCACATTGTACCGAAAAATTAAAGAATACGACATTCGTAATTAAAATGCAAAAGAAACTTTTTATAATAATATGGGTTTTGCTTGCAGGCATTGTTTTGCCTGCCTGCAAAGTTTCCTATTCATTTACCGGGGCCAATATTTCGCCCGATGTGGAAACTTTTACGGTTTATTATTTCCCCAACCGTTCCGATTTGGTTAACCCAACATTGAGTCAGAGCTTTACCGAAGCACTGCGCGAAAAACTGCAGCGCCAGACTTCACTCAACGAACTGAGCGAAGACGGCGATTTGGTTTTCGAAGGCCAGATAACCGGATACGATTACCGCCCAATGGCTATCCAGGAGCGCGACCAGGCAGCTTTAAGCCGGCTTACGGTAAGGGTAACGGTGAAATACACAAACAACAAAGATCCGGACCAGAGCCTGGAACAAACATTTTCGGCTTACGAAGATTTCGACAATACAATGCCACTGACTCAGGCCGAAGATCAGGTTGTGCCCGAAATTATTGAAAAACTGAATGAAGACATTTTTAACGCAACCATTGCCAACTGGTAAAAAAATGCAAACGGAAGAATTTTATCATCTGATTGAAAACCCCACAGAGCTGAACGAAGATACGCTTCAGGGGCTGGAAGAAATTACTTCAGAATTTCCTTACTTTCAGGTCGCCTGGATGTTATACCTGAAAAACCTGAAAAAAACCGGACATCCCGATTTTGAAAAGGTGTTGAAAAAAGCTGCTGTGGCTATTCCCGACCGGAAAAAACTTTACGGGTTTTTAAATGAGGAGAATGTTTTTTCAGCGGCTGATTACTATTTCGAACAAAACGGTGCAGTAGATTCAGGCGGTGGTTTGGCAGAAAACGAAAAAGGCGGATCACTCATCGATAAATTTCTTTCTTCGGAACCCGCACCCATCCGGATGGAAAAACACCAGGAAGATGAACCCAACGAGGAAGCTGAAAATGAAATAATAGAAAAATCTGTTGCCGAGCCGGACGAACTGGTGAGCGAAACCCTGGCAATGATTTATTTCGAACAAAAAAAATACGACAAAGCGCTGGATGCATTTAGAAAATTAAGCTTGAAATATCCGGAAAAAAGTGTTTACTTTGCAACCCGAATTGAAGAAATAGAAAAGTTAAAGAACATTTAATCGAAACGAAATGTATACATTAATAACCGTTTTAATATTCATCGTCTGTATTCTTTTGGTACTTATTGTGTTGGTACAGAACTCAAAAGGTGGCGGTTTGGCCAGCAACTTTCAGTCGTCGAACCAGGTAATGGGCGTTCGCAAAACCACCGATTTCCTTGAAAAAGCAACATGGGTTTTGGCAGGAGCACTGCTCGTACTGTCGGTTATGGGCTCGGCATTTATTCCGCGCGAACGGGTAATGGAGGAGAGGTCGAGGGTGCAGGATCAGATTGAAACTGCGGTAGATCCTACCGAGGTTCCAAGTTTCCCGACAACACCACCACCAGCAAACGATGAGGCAGAAACTCCTATTCCTGCTCCGGCAGAAGGCGAAGGCGACGATCAATAGAAAAAAAAGCTACTACTATATTTTAAAAGCCATTTGTTTGTCAACCGACAGGCAAATGGCTTTTTTTATTTTTATGAATTCTACCTGTTTTTCTGCAACACCAGCTCATCATATTCCCGCCCGTCGGTAAAAGCTTCGATGATAACCGGGGCGTTCGATGAAAAGGCTTTTTCAAGCGCTTTCTGATAATTCTGAAAATTTGAAACTTTTATTACCGGAACACCAAAATAGTTGTTTTCGGGTTGAATTGATTCTTTTGGAAGGTCGGTGCCGTATTTTGAATCGAACTGCTTTTTATCCTGTTTTATTCGAATGAGCGACAAACTGTTGTCTTTGATTACTACAAAAACAACGGGCAGATTTAATTGTTTTGCAGTGGCCATTTCACCGGCCATCATCCGGAAACCGCCATCGCCGGTGAGGCAGGCAACAGGTAAATCAGGATGACACAGTTTTGCCGCAATGGCAGCCGGTACGCCAAATCCCATCGACGACCAGCCGTTTGTCATCAGCAGTTTTTCGGGCGACGGAGTTTTCCATTGTTGACCGGCTAAATGAAGATGTGCGCCCACATCGAGGGTGAGAATTCCTTCTTCCGGAAGCGCTTTGCGCAAACCGGCAATTATCGCCCTCGGTCCGAAACTGTTTTTCGGCGGTTCCAGTTTTTG
>CAYUBV010000176.1:0-5975 GCA_964443035.1 uncultured Tangfeifania sp. | reverse complement strand
ATAACCGTCGATGTGACGGAGGAAGTGGTGGAAGAAGCCATTCAGCATAAAGCCGGGTTAATTGTGGCGCACCACCCCATTATTTTTTCGGGATTGAAAAAACTGACCGGGAAAAATTACGTGGAACGCACGGTGTTGAAAGCCATTAAAAACGACATCGCCATTTTTGCCGCCCACACCAACCTCGATGCCGTTTGGGGCGGCGTAAATTCCAAAATATGTGAAACACTTGGGCTGGAAAACTGCAAGGTTTTAAGCCCGGTTTCAGGGCAGTTGAAAAAGCTGGTGACTTTTATTCCGCATGAAGCGGCGGATATTGTGCGTGAAGCAGTTTTCACAGCCGGGGCAGGCCATATTGGCGAATACGATTTTTGCGGGTACAACATCGAGGGAACAGGCAGTTTCAGGGCAGGCGACGCAGCCAATCCGTATGTGGGCGACAAAGGCAAAATTCATTACGAAAAGGAAATTCGTTTTGAAACCATTTTCCCGGCCTGGTTGCAGGGAAAAGTTATCAGCGCATTGCAAAATGCCCATCCTTACGAAGAAGTGGCCTACGATATTTACCCGCTCGAAAACAAATACGAAAAAGCGGGAATGGGAATGATTGGCACGCTGCCGGAACCAATGGATGAAAAAGTTTTTTTGGCTTTCCTGAAAGAAACATTCAAAACAGGAACAGTGAGGCACACCGCATTAAAAGGTGAAAAAGTGAAGAAAGTAGCGGTTTGCGGAGGAGCCGGATCATTTTTGCTGAACAGGGCCATTTCAGCCGGGGCCGACTTTTTTGTTTCGGGAGATTTCAAATACCACCAGTTTTTTGATGCCGATAATAAAATTGTAATTGCCGATGTAGGACATTATGAAAGCGAGCAGTTCACTAAAGAACTTTTTTATGAACTACTTACAAAAAAATTCCCTATTTTTGCAGTCCGGTTTTCGGAAATAAATACCAATCCGGTCTTTTATTTCTGATTAGAATTTTTGAATTTAAAGATAGAAAAGCGATGAATGCACCAATTCCAAGGCAAGAAGAAAAAGACATTACAATTGAAGATAAACTGCGCGCGTTGTATGAATTGCAAAGTGTGGTTTCAGAAGTAGATAAAATAAAAACCCTGCGCGGCGAACTTCCGCTCGAGGTTCAGGATTTGGAAGACGAAATAACCGGTTTAAAAACCCGGCTCGCCAACCTGGAAGATGAGATTAAAAACCTCGAGACAGCAATTAACAACAAAAAAATTGCGATTAAAGATTCGGAGGCATTGATTGCCAAATACACCGAGCAGCAAAACAATGTGCGAAACAACCGTGAATTCGATTCGCTTTCAAAAGAAATTGAATTCCAGAACCTCGAAATTGAGCTTTCTGAAAAACGGGTAAAAGAATTCAGCACCGAAATGGCTGAGAAAAAAGAAGCCATCAGTACTTCGAAAACGCTGTTAAAAGAGCGCGAAGAAGACCTGGAAAGAAAAAAAGGCGAGCTGGACGAAATTACTGAAGAAACAAAAATCGAAGAGGAAAAACTGAAAGCCAAATCAGAGAAAATCGAAACGTTTATTGAACCGCGTTTGCTGACGGCTTTTAAACGTATCCGTAAAAATGCCCGCAACGGAATGGCAGTTGTAACCATTCAGCGTGACGCATGCGGCGGGTGTTTTAACAAAATTCCGCCACAGCGCCAGATGGACATTGCCAACCACAAAAAAATTATCGTTTGCGAATATTGCGGACGGATACTGGTAGATAAAGACATTAACGCGGTGAATGCAGAATAAACCGAATGTTTAAAACAAAATTATAGAAGCGCGGCAACTTTTGCCGCGCTTTTTTTGTTTATGCTGTAAATTAAATTTTATGAGATTCACAAAACTCTGCATTTTACTATTATTTATCAGCAGCGGATTATATGCACAAAACAATCGGGACACTACTTACTGGAAAGTTTCAGGGCAGGCATCGATCAACTTCAGCCAGGTATCATTTTCGCATTGGGTTGGCGGAGGTAAAAACTCGGTTTCCGGGGTAGGCCTGTTCAATATAAACGCCAATTACGAAAAGGCGAGAATTCATTGGGAGAATTCATTCCGATCGGGTTATGGATTGCTAAAAGAGGAAGGAAACGAGGTAACCAAAACCGACGACAAGCTGGAAATGAATTCAAAACTGGGAGTTGAAACAAATAACGAGCACCTTTTATATTCTTCGTTTCTGAACTTCAGTACCCAGTTTGCCGACGGCTACAATTATCCCGATACCGACAATAAAATAAGCGGTTTCTTTGCACCGGCCTACCTTACCCTGGCAGCAGGGTTCGATTATCAGCCATCCGAAAAATTCTCACTTTTTGTCACCCCGCTTTCCGGGAAATTCACGTTTGTTACTGACGAGGAACTCTCCAACCGGGGTGCTTTTGGCGTGGAACCGGGCGAACAAGCCCGGGCTGAATTTGGGGCCTCTTTGAGAAGTGAATTGAAAACGCCGGTCGTGGAAAATGTAGACATGACCACGACACTGTCACTGTTTTCAAACTACCTCAACAATCCTGAGAACATCGATGTGAAATGGGATTTGATTTTGAACATGAAAATCAACGATTACCTGTCGGCCAACTTCATTACCAACCTGGTTTACGACCACGACATCCTGGTGCCACTCGAAGACCCGGACCAAAAAGGCCGGAGAATTCAGTTGAAACAATTGCTGGGAGTGGGGTTGAGTTATAATTTTTAACTCCTTACCAGCTTCCACCGGCGCCGCCACCTCCAAAGCTGCCTCCACCGAATCCGCCAAACCCTCCTCCGCCAAAACTTCCGCCGCCCGAGGAAAAATTACTATAAGAACCGCGGTGCGAACCAGCACCGGACATCATTCCCAGTGCCAGCCAGAAAGGCAGGCTTTTCCCGGGTGAATAAACCCTGCGGCGGCGTCCTCTTAAAATCGGAACAATCACAAATATGATGATGAAAAATATCAGTACCGGTGCAAATCCGCCACCCCGGTGAGCATAATTTTCCCGATAATATTCTGCGGTGTATTCGCCTCTTGTAATGTCCATAATCACACTGATTCCATTATTCAGTCCTTTGTAATAATTGTTTTTCTGAAATTGCGGAATCATTTCGGAATCGACTACATCGCCGTTCACCACCGCATCCGGAAGCACACCTTCCAGTCCGTAACCGGTAGCAATAAATATTTGTCCGTTTTCGTTGCCGGTTTTGGGTTTGAGCAGAATAACAATTCCGTTGTCTGTTTCGCTTTGCCCCACGCCCCATTTTTCGCCCACCCGGAATGCGTAATCTCCGGCATCGTAACCCTGCAAATCCTCCACAGTAACCACCAGAATTTGAGTGGAAGTTTCACGTGCAAACTGCTCCAGTTTTTGTTCCAGGCTGACAGACTCGTTCTTTTCCAAAACACCGGCAAAATCATTTACCAGCCGCTGAGGTGAAGGGCGTTCCGGGATTTGTGCATTCAGAAATGTAATGCCCAAAAGGGCAATGGTCAGTATAATTAATCGTTTCATTTTTTTTACTCCTTTTCTCCGAACGATATTTCGTCCGATAATTCATTCACATCATCCTTTTGATAAGGAAAATGTGCTTTCAACTGATTCCCGGCTTCAATAATTCCTTCCGAAAGTCCTTTTGTAAAATTGCCTTCTTTAAACCGGCTCAGCATGTTTTCCTTAATTTCTTCCCAGAAATTTTCCGCGACTTTCTGATTTATGCCGGCATCGCCCAAAATGGCGAATTTGTGGTCTTCGATGGCGAGGTAAAACAGCACTCCGTTTCGAAGCTCGGTTTTGTGCATCTCCAGCTTTTCAAAAATATAAGCTGCACGGTCGAGCACATCTTCTTTGCAATGTTTCTCGATGTGCACCCTCACTTCGCCCGAAGTATTCATCTCGGCAGCCCGGATGGCATTTTTTATCTGCAGTTTGTCTGCTTCAGAAAAATATTTTCTGACACTCATTTTTTTCTTTTTTAAAATTGTACTTCAGGCGCCTGGTCTGCTCCCTGCTCCGACTGGAAATAATCTTTTCCCTCGAAACCGAACCAACCCGAATAAACCACCTGTGGGAATTTGCGGATGTAGGCATTGTAAGCCTGTGTTGTTTGGTTAAACTTGCGCCGCTCCACGGCAATCCGGTTTTCGGTGCCCTCGAGTTGCGCCTGCAAATCCAGGAAATTCTGATTGGCTTTCAAATCGGGGTAGCGTTCCACCACCACCATCAACCGGCTTAGGGCCGATGATAATCCCTGCTGTGCCTGGTTGAACTGCTGAATGGATTGTTCCGAAAGATTTTCCGGGTTTACATTGACCGATGTAGCTTTTGAACGCGCTTCAATCACACTTTCCAGTGTTTCCCGTTCGTGTTCGGCGTAACCTTTTACGGTATTTACCAGGTTCGGAATCAAATCGGCACGCCGCTGGTACACGTTTTCTACCTGCGACCACTGGGCTGTAACCTGTTCTTCCAAATCAACCATTTTGTTGTAACCACAGCTCGAAAATAAAAATCCGCTGACGATTGCCAGCAGGATAACAGTTATTCGTCTCATAATTTCTCCTCTTGTTTATTCAATTTTGCAAATATTCATAAAATGTGTGAAATATCATCCCGTTTTTCGGGGAAAGGGGCTAATTTGCCGTTGGATTCCATCTATCAAAAGACAAGCCAAATTATAAACTATGGCATTAGAAAAATTTAAATCGCTGGTACAGGAAGGAATACCCGAAAAACTTCCGGCCCCAAAACCTTTCGATACATCTGTAAACCATGCTCCAAAGCGAAAAGATATTCTGAACCGGAAGGAAAAAATTCTGGCGGTAAAAAATGCGCTTCGTTATTTCCCGGAGAGATTTCACGCCATTTTGGCACCTGAGTTCCGCGATGAACTGGAGAAATACGGACGCATTTACATGTACCGGTTTCGGCCGGATTACAAAATGTACGCCCGCCCAATCGATGAATATCCGGCCAAGTCGAAGCAGGCGGCAACCATCATGCTGATGATCCAGAACAACCTCGACCCGGCAGTGGCGCAACACCCGCACGAGCTGATAACTTACGGCGGCAACGGAGCAGTTTTTCAAAACTGGGCGCAGTACCGGCTCACCATGAAATACCTGGCCGAAATGACCGAAACCCAAACGCTGGTGATGTATTCCGGCCATCCGCTGGGGTTGTTTCCCTCCCACCCCGATGCGCCGAGAGTTGTGGTGACCAACGGGATGATAATTCCCAACTATTCATCGCGCGACGAATACGAAAAATTCAACGCGCTGGGCGTTACGCAATACGGGCAAATGACCGCCGGTTCGTACATGTACATCGGGCCGCAGGGAATTGTACACGGAACCACCATTACATTGCTGAATGCAGCACGACTTCACTCACAAGACGGAATAGCCGGGCAACTGTTTGTATCGAGCGGAATGGGCGGCATGTCGGGTGCACAAGCCAAGGCGGCGGTAATTGCCGGGCTGGTGGCAGTGGTTGCCGAAATCAATCCCCAGGCGCTTGCAAAACGGCACCAGCAAGGCTGGGTAGATGAAGTGTATACAGATTTGGATGAGCTAATTCAGCGGATCCGGAAAGCGCAAAAAAACAGGGAAGCCGTTTCGGTGGGTTACCAGGGAAACATTGTCGATTTGTGGGAAAAACTAGCCGAAGAAAATATCATTGTCGATTTAGGTTCCGACCAGACCTCGCTGCACAATCCGTTTGCCGGCGGCTACTATCCCGTTGGAATATCGTTTGACGAAGCCAATGAAATGATGGCAACGCAACCCGATCTTTTCCGGGAGAAAGTGCATGAATCATTAAAACGACAAGTGGCAGCCATTAACAAACTGACGGAAAAGGGCATGTATTTCTGGGATTACGGAAATGCCTTTTTGCTGGAAGCGAGCCGTGCCGGTGCTGAAATTTATGACTGCAACGGCGAATTCAGGTACCCGTCGTA
>CAYUBV010000175.1:0-6028 GCA_964443035.1 uncultured Tangfeifania sp. | reverse complement strand
TTTATGACTTTTTTCATGTGGATGGACCAAGATTCTTTTAATCAGCAGTTTATAAAGTGTTAAAAAATTGATTTTTTTTATCTTTTTTTTGAGATTCTGAAAAATTTATAAAAAAACTGTAAAATGGGTGAAGAAAAATTCTTTTATTTTTCATTTATTTATGGAGGAGAGGCATTTTTTCACTTCAAATTAATGTGCAGAAGAAAACTGACAGGTAAAATAACACCAGTAAGTATTTTATTTATGTCGAGTATTATAATGAACTTTTCAGATATATTATTGCTTTAATAATTAAATCACTTAACCGGAAACTTTATGCAAAGAGTTATTGTAAACGGCGCAAACGGATACGTGGCTTCTCATTTTGTAAATGAAATGCTGGAGAACGGCTACAATGTTATTGCCTTTGTGCGCGATTCATCAAATGCTACATCAGAACAACGCATGAAAGAGGCGCTGAAAAATATAAATCCCCGTGCTGATTTAAAAAACCTGGACGTGTTTAATTACGCTTTGCTTGAAAAGAACTATTCTCTCAGTCAGCAGCAGATGAATGAAATTTTTCAAAAAGATGCAGATTTTTTTCATTTTGCTGCAAGTTTAAAGTTTAAAAGCCGCGATAAAGACGAAATTTTTAAAACCAATTTAAAGGGAACAGAGAATTCACTGGAGATTTTTAAAAAGAATGCTACACCTTCTTCCAGGTTCTTTTATATCAGTACAGTTTATTCATGCGGAAAAATTTCAGAACCCTTTAAAGAAGATTTTTACAAAAATGAAGGAATAAGTAATTTTCGAAATTATTACGAACAATCGAAACGCTATGCTGAGAATACGGTGAAAAAGTATATTGAAGATGATGATTTGCATGCATACATTGTCAGGTTGTCGCAGGTAGTGGGCAACAATAAAACGGGGGTAACAAAAACCAACTATGGGATTTTCGATTTTATTCAGAAAATTCAGAAGTTATCTTCATACTATCCAAATGAAAAAATTCGCGTTAAAATTAATCCGGAAGCCACGCAAAATCTGATTCCCATTGACAATGTAGTTGCTTTTCTGATGAAACTGCTCAAAAGAAAAGATTTGCCGGTTATTTTAAATTTTGCAGGCCGAAAATCGGTTACCAACAATGAAATCGGCCGTATCGTGAACAAAGTTTTACCGGTTGAGATTATTCAGAAAATGGATTTGGAGAAAAAAAAATTAAGCCGCCTGGAAAGAATAGTAGCATCGGGCATGTCGTTTACGGGTGTTTATGCCGATACCAGACTGAAATTCGATACCAAAAATCTTGAAAAAACCGTATCGCCTAACGGAAACGAAGTTACGGCTGAGAGTTTACATAAAATGATTCATTATTTTGTAAATGAAAATGCTGAAAAGGAATAATTTTGCTCCCTGTTTATTGCGTTACAGGCCGCCTGAAAATCAAACTGTTTTGGTGCCGTATAACTAATTGCACATGTTTCGAACACGAAATATTCGCCCATAAGAACTCAGAATATTTTATCTTTGCACTTCTTAAAAAAGCCGAAAAATATGTCACTTATAATTGAAGAAAAAGATCTGGAAAAGTTTATCATGATGGGCGACCGGGTATTGATAAAACCAAAAACGTTGTCGGGCAAAACAAAAAGCGGGCTTTACCTGCCGCCAACAGTTCAGGAGAGTGAACAAATTCTGAGCGGTTACATCGTAAAAGTGGGGCCGGGTTATCCTATTCCCGCCATTTCGGAAGAAGACGAAGCCTGGAAACAAAAACAGGACAATGTAAAATATGTACCGCTGCAGGCAAAAATGGGCGACCTGGCTGTTTACCTCAACAAAAGCGGGTACGAAATTGAGTTCAACAAAGAAAAATACATTATCCTTCCGCATTCAGCAATCCTGATGATAATCCGCGATGAAAATCTGATGGCGTAAAATTTTCGTTTCATAATAAAAAAACAGGCTGTCAGTTTTTAAAACCGGCAGCCTGTTTTTGTTAATGAAATAATACTTTCAGCTACACTCCTCGCAGGCTTTATAAATTCCCTCAAACATATCTTTTACATCTTTGGCAGCAACGGCAGAATAAGCCAGCCTTAAAATGTTGTTCAGGCTGATGGTGCCGATGCTGTATTTTTTGATGAGCACCTGCCGCACCTCTTCGCCGGTAATTCCTCCAGCAAGCTGAATGCACATAAAATAGCCCGAGTTGAAAGGAAGCGCCGTAAAATACTTTTTATATTTTTCGTCTTTCAGTGCATCTTTTACGGCATTGTAACGGTCCTGCATTATCTGGAACTTTGCTTGTTTTTGCAGCGCATATTCGTCACTGTTGTATACATTATATAACAGCGACTGCGAAATATTGGCTGCGTTGGAAATATTTCCGCGGATGGCTCCGGCAGTTTTCGATTCCAGAGCGCTGTACAAACCGGCATCACCATCTTTAATTGCGTAGGTTATAAAACCGGTACGGAATCCCCACACATAATCTTCTTTTGTGGCGCCGTCCACTTTTACTGTCAGCACGTTTTTATGAAGGTTGCTCAGCGGTGCAAAAATACTTTCGCGTGCAATTCCTTCTTCGTAAATCAATCCAAAATAGGCATCATCGGTAATGGCAACTATTTTGTTTCCTTTTTCTGCTGAATTATTTATTATAGAAACAATTGAATCCACTTCGTTTTGCGTGGGAGTATAACCCGTTGGATTGTTCGGAAAGTTAAGGATTAATATTTTTTTCCCGGTTTCGCCGTCGTTCAGCTTTTGCTCAAAAGCATCCAAATCGAAACCGCCTCCTTTAAACAGGTTGAATTTTGTTAGCTGAGCCCCGTATGCATTGGCGAGTGTGAGGTTGTAATTTCCCCAAAAAAGGCTGGGAACAATTACTTCATCTCCCGGATTGACAAACAGGTAGCCGGCCATGCTGATTCCGTGGGTGAGCGCATTGGTAACCACAGGCAGGCTCAACTCCTTGTTTTGCAACGATGGATTTTTTTCATAAATCATGTTTTTCCACTTCGAGCGCAAATCGGGTCGGCCAAAACTGGGAGCGTAAGGAAAAACCAACGACGGATCGAGATCGATTTTTGCCGCCAGCGATTCGAGCCGCATAGGCGTGCCGTCATCTTCGATAGCCGCGCCGATAGTTGCATTAATGCGTGTTCCTTTGGCCTCGGCCGTTTGTCCGAGTATCCCTTTCTTCGGGAAGAAAATATTTTTTCCTTTTTCGGAAAGCAATTCAAAAACGATTTCACTTTTCTGTTGGATAATGTTGTTGAGTTCTTCAGCCTGTGGATTCATATTCGATTGGATTTAAAAACTGTTTTGTAATTAATTTTACGCAAGATAAAAAATAGGTGAATAGGTTGATTTGATTGTTGGCAAATTGATGCTTTTCTTGATAAAATTCTAATATTTAGTTGATTTTACGGAATATATGACAGTTATTTTTCGATGTTGTTTACTATTTAACCAGTTAATTGCAGATTAAAGTGCCCTTAGTTCACCTACAATAATAAAAAAACCAAGCAATGCCACTATCCCTGAAAGTATCATAAACAGGCGTTTGGGTTTTCGTTCTTTCCAGTCGAACCAGATTCCCGGGATTGCTATAATTCCTGAAACTATGAAACTCCAGTAAGCAGGTAAAAGTCTTGCCTGGAAAGGCATTTCGCTGATAATGTCTTCGTCCAGTTCCTCGCTCATCATTTCTTCGGGGGTTAAAAATTCACCGGCCGAAAAGTATCCGCTGTAAATGGCATAAGCTGAAAACATTCCGAGCAAAATAAAAAATGACGTTCCGATTAACCGGAAGACTTTTTTTTGTTCCACCCAGCCGTAGGCGATGCCGACAATTGCTCCGAAAACCAGCCACTGGGGTAAGGTGTATAAAATAGTATCCTGACTCATTCAATGTAAATTTTAAGCAAAGTTCATAAATTTTCCTTAATCTGAAAATGGGTTTAGCCACGATTGGTTATTTATTTTTTAATTTTGATGTTCATTTTTAAATTTAAGGTTAGTGAAAGAATTAGATATTCATCCAAAAGCCAAAGCCCTTATTTTTGATTTGGACGGAACAATTGCCGATACAATGCCCGTGCATTTTCTGGCCTATCAACATATTTTAAAAAAATTTGGTATTGATTTTACCCCTGAGCTTTTTGCCACACTTGCCGGTGTGCCTGCCATTCAAACCATACAAAAACTGAACGAGCAATTTGGCACCAGCATGAACCCGGAAGAAATCGGCCAGTTAAAAGAGCGGGAGTACGAAATAATGATGCACAAAATGAGACCGGTAGAACCTGTGGTTCAACTGGTAAGAAAATACCACGGCAAAATGCGTATGTCGGTTGGTACCGGCGGTTATCGCCGGCTGGCCTGGAAAACACTCGAAATTTTGGAACTTGCAGATTATTTTGATATCCTGGTATCGAGCGAGGATGTGAAAAACCCTAAACCGCATCCTGAGACATTTCTTAAATGTGCCGAAAAAATGGCAGTCGATCCGAGATACTGTCAGGTTTTTGAAGATGGCGAACTGGGTATGCAGGCTGCTACTTCTGCCGGCATGATGTCGACTTTGGTAACCGATTTTTACGAGGTCTCAATTGGTATGGAACAGTAAAAAAATGCGTTAAAGTGATTTTATAAAACAAAAATAACCCGGTAACAATGATAAAATTCAAAGAAATTTCCCGTATTCTGCTATTTGTTAGCCTCATTCTTTTGTTGGAATCATGCGCTCCGTACAAAAATGCAGCGAAGCGAAATATGACCATAGCATTTTATAATGTTGAAAATTTATTCGACCTGGAAGATGCTCCGGGAAAAGCCGACGAAGAATTTACTCCGGAGGGTGAAAAAAACTGGAACAAGGAGCGCTATGAACAAAAACTGGAAGATATTGCACGGGTGATAAGTGCTTTAAATGAAGGCGATTTGCCTGAAATTGTCGGATTAAGTGAGGTGGAAAATGAACAGGTTCTGACCGATTTAACCCGCACCGGTTTGCTGGCCGACGGAAAATACAAAGTTATTCATCATGAAAGTCCCGATTTCAGAGGCATCGATTGTGCCCTGATTTACCGGCCCGCAGAGTTTAAAGTGCTGGATCACAAAGCCATTCCTGTGAGATTTGAAGATGACCCCGATTATAAAACCCGCGATATTTTGTATGTGAAAGGTCGTACACGGAACTGGGAGCAATTTCACATTTTTGTGAATCACTGGCCTTCCCGAATCGGGGGCGTGGAACAAACCAGCCCGAAGCGGGAAAAAATTGCTGCCATTCTGAAAAGCAAAATCGATTCGGTGATGCAGAAAAAACCACGTGCGCACATTCTTGTAATGGGCGACATGAACGACGAGCCCACCAACGAAAGTTTGCTGGAAGTGTTGAATGCACAACCTCCCACGAATCAGAATGCTGAACTGGTAAACCTGATGTTCCCGGCCGATAAAGAGGGCAGGGGATCGTATAATTTCCGGGGCAACTGGAGCATGCTCGATAATATTATTGTTTCTTCCGGATTGCTCGATGATAAAGGTTTTAAGGTACTTGGCAGCCGCGGGTATGTTTTTCGTCAGGAATGGATGGAATTTACCAACGATGAAGGGGTCATGTATCCCAACCGGACTTACGGAGGACCGAATTATTACGGCGGCGTAAGCGACCATTTTCCGGTGTATATCAGGCTAAAGCGATAAAGAAAAAGTGAAAAGTGCTTGAAGTTTCAGCGTAAATACAACTGAAAACCTACTTGCTTTTTTCTTTTGACTTTTGCCTTGTCTCTTTCTCACCATCCCATATCACTACATACATCCTGGCTGAAGGTGTGGTTGATATTTATCCTGATTCTTCCGTCCTCCATTTCTTCGGAATAAATATTATCTGAGCCGGTTGAGTGTGCATACGAACCGTCGGCGTTGAATTCAGTATACAGGGTTGAATATTCCCACTCGTTTTCCCACAGCAACCGGAGTTGGTATTCCTGGTTGGGTAATCCGAGCAAATCAACTACCCCGC
>CAYUBV010000174.1:0-6050 GCA_964443035.1 uncultured Tangfeifania sp. | reverse complement strand
GAACGCACTCCGTGTGGCAAGAGGCGAGGTGGAAGTGAAAGCGTACGAAAAGTAAAGCCCTGAAGTTATTCACCACAGGGCTTCAGATTTCTGTTCCCATAGTTTTTACGGATTTATTCTTTGGCCATTAAAACAGGTGCTGCCTCCTCGGTACACCAGCATGTTTCATCTATCATCCATTCTTCCAAGCCAAGAGCTTCCTCTTCTTCCAAAACAAGCAATTCTTTTGTTTTTAAAGTCAGATTATAATCTTCCATTACAGCCTGAACTTTTCGTTCTGCCAATGCCTTCAGGTATTCATTATTTCCCGGTTCATTGCTTTTCGGTTGTTCTGAAGTTTCAGGAAAATGAATATCAGGCATATTTGAAAGAGTGAGCGCAGGTTCTTCAATTTCCTTCAAATATTCGTTCAACTTTTCCATTGAAAATTCATGGTTACCGACTCCGGAAATAGATGATTCAGGAATATTACTTTTTTCTTCTGTCGGATCAGTCAAACTTATTTCTCCATTTTGATTATCTGAAGAAGTAAATGTTACTGCCAGTGCACTCCAAAAAACGATTACTATGAATAATCCATTTCTCACTAATTCTTTGTTTTTTCTGCTTTTTGTTTTCATTTTAAATTCCTCCCTTTTAATTTGACATCGAAAATTGTTTTTCAAAACTCAATGTAAAATTACGATAACAGGAAGGGGGTTATCTAACATACAAATCCCAAATGATACAACAGAAGTACCAATCGCATATTTTTATTGATTTACAGGGGGTTCAAGAATTATTTAATTTGTTTTTTACTGGTATTTAGAAGGTAGAATGCCATACAAATCGTGAAAACATTTGGCAAAATAGGAAGGATTGTTGAAACCGACTTCATAAGTTATCTGGGCAATATTTCCAAAATTTTGTTTGATTAAACTGGCAGCTCTTTTTAAACGGATGGTTCTGATAAACTCTCCGGGTGTTTGATTGGTAAGTGCTTTTATTTTTCTGAAAAGCTGCATGCGGCTCATCAGCATTTCTTCCTGGAATTGCCGGACTTCAAAATCGGAGTTTCCCATGTTTTGTTCGATAATCTCCAGGGCGCGGGTTAAAAATTTTTCATCGGCCGAGGTTACTGCAATATCTTTGGGATCGATAGAGAGATCGTGGGTAAATAATTCACGGAGTTTTTGGCGCTGTTCTATCAGTTTCGCTATCCGTAGTTTCAGCTCTTTCATGCTGAAAGGTTTGGTGAGGTAGGCATCCGCGCCGGTTTCGAGGCCTTTTAACCGGTCTTTTAACCTGGCTTTTCCGGTAAGCATGATTACCGGAATATGACTGGTTCGTTCATCGGTTTTTATTTTTTTACACAATTGAATGCCGTCCATTTCAGGCATCATCAAATCGGTTACTATCAAATCAGGAATGCAGTCTGCTGCGAGTTCAAAAGCAATTGCTCCGTTTTCTGCCTGTTTTACTGAAAAGTTTTCACATAAATTTTCTTCGATATACTCTCTTATTTCTTTTTGATCTTCTACGATTAAAACCTGGGGCAGATTTTTTTCATCAGTTTTATTGATTTTAGTTTTTGATCGTTCTTTTGTATACGGTTCAATTTCCTGCAAAACAGCCGGTTCGATTTCTGGTGTTTTATTATCAGCTAAAATATATTCTTCTTGTTGCAGGTGATTGGTTCCCAACGGAATTTTCACCGTAAATGTACTTCCCATTCCGGGAGTGCTGTAAACTTCAATCTTCCCGTGCATTAAACTGACAAGTTCATAGGTAAGCGATAACCCGATGCCGGTGCCTGCAAAATTGGTGGTTTCTTTATCATTTACCTGGTAAAACCGATTAAAAATTAGATTTAGCTCACCTTCAGGAATTCCCTTGCCGGTGTCTTCAACTGTTATTTCCAGTGAGTTTTTTTTGTTCTGATGAATTGAAGCACTGCATTTGATAGTTCCATTTTCGGGTGTGAACTTGATGGCGTTTGAAACGAGGTTGTTTATAATTTTTTCGAGTTTCGAAATATCGGTAAACGAAATGAATTTATTGCTTGGAATTGTGATTTTGAAATTGATATTTTTTTGTTGTGCCATCGATGAAAAAGAAGCAAAACGGGTGCGTAAAAACTTTACGATGTCGCACTCCTTTATTTCAAGTTGCATACTTTTGGCATCTATTTTTGCCAGGTCGAGCATTTCGTTAACAAGTTTCAGCAGACTTTGTGCATTTTTTTTCATTATTTTCACTTGTCTCCTGTCCGGGATTTTTGCTGCGTTTTTTGAAAGCATCTGTTCAAGCGGTCCCAGGATTAATGTCAGAGGAGTGCGCAATTCGTGTGTGATGTTTGAATAGAGTTTTGTTTTGAGTTCATCCATTTCTTTGAGCAGCCGGTTGGCTTTTTGCTTGTGGCGGTAGCTGCGGTAAATCGCAAACAGCAAAACAGCCGATGCGAGCAATCCTAAAACCGATGCATAAAGAATAAGCATTTTACGGCTGCGCTGCAATTCAGCTTCTTTTTTTGCAAGCTCATTTTCCTGTTGGAGTCGCTCAAATTCCCGGCTTTCAAGTTCGCGGGCTGAAACTGATTTTTTATTTTCAACTTCATATTCATTCGATTTTCGCAAAAATAAATATGCGCCGGCGGAATCGCCTTTGGATGCTGAGTATCTACTCATAAGGCTCATAAATGAAGCTTTTGTTTCAAGGGTAAGCGTACTTTTATTTTCTTCTTGCTTAAATATATTGTGGGCTTCGTTAAGCAATGGTTTAGCTTCCTCAGTTCTTTCCCTGATAAAAAGCAGCTCTCCAAGATGATAAGGTGCATGAAATTTGTCATTCTTATCGGACGTAAATTTTGAAAGCTCATAGCTTTTGTCAAAATAAAAAAAGGCAGAATCAAATTTTTCTTCGCTTTCATAAACTTCTCCCAAATTGATATACGAACTGATTACGTTGGGATCATTTAATTCTTTCAAAATCTGAATCGATTGGGTAAGGTATTTTTTTGCCTGGCTGAGCGAATCTTTTTCTTCAAACATCCCTCCCAGGTTAGAATAAATTAAAGCCTCTTCTCTTTTTAAATTTAATTCTTTAAACAGGTTTGCGCTGATAATAAAATTTTCAAGTGCCTGTTCAAATTTGTTCAGTGTTTTATAAAGTACAGCTATCGCGTTATACGTGCGGGCAAGTTCTTTTTTGTCGTCGATTATTTTAAAATTAAGTATACTTTTTTCGTAAAGTTCAGAACTCTTAAAATATTGGGAATTATTTACGTATAAAATGCCCAGTTTACGGAGACAAAATCCCAATCCATGGTAATTGTCATTTTTTTTGCTGATTTCAATCAGCGATTCCCACATTTCAATTGCGTACTGACTGGTTGAAACTTCAAGTATACTGTCGATGGTTAAAAGCGTTGCATATCTTACTGAATCTTCTGTTGCCTGCGCGTATTGATTTTTAAGCGAATCAAGCTGAACTGGAGTTGAGCCGGAAACAAATGAAAAACAGCAGGCGAATGAAACAAGGCATCCTATTTTTTTCAGTGCATTCATGCCGGCTGGTTTATGGTTTCCATTACTTCAAGTTGTAATAATTTTTTCAACCACAGGCGGGCTTTCTTCTCTGTTGAAACAGAGGAGACTTTTCCGAGGAATTCTTTATAACTTGATTTTTGAAAGTTTTTCAGCAGCAAAAATTCTTTTTCTGACAGTTTCATTTTCTGACAATCTGTTTCGGAAACCACTGCCAGCAAATAAAAATAGCGGCCTTTTTTGCATCTGATTATTTCTTTCTGCCACTGATTTTCGGATGGCAGGATTGTTTCAAGTTTGTAGCAAGTAGAAAGTAATTTGCCAAACGGAGTTGGCTGGATTAAAACATCTTCATTTTTCCCTGCCTCTGAAGGCTGTTCATTTTGAAACATTTTCCAGCCAGGGTAAAGCGATTGTAAAGTTGCCTGAAGCGATTCAAAAGCAAAAACATCTTCGAGATAGTCTGTCTTGATTTGTGTTTGATGTTGTTGGATGTATTTTTCGATTAAATTTATTAAATGGGCGACAGCCGGAGATGTTAATTCATCTTCCAATTTTATTTTTTTGAATTTTTTCCTGAACAGGTGCAGAATGTTTTGCGAATCAATTTCTTTTTCAATAAGCGGGGAAAGCAAAAAAAGTGTATTCCTGAAACAACTGATTTTATTTATCAGGTGATTGAGAAAAACCATTTCGTTGCGTTTTAAGGAATTTACCGGCAGGAAATAAAATGAACTGAAAATATCGGGATGTTTTTTTACAAGTTTCAATTCCGAAGGACCACAAACGGTGCGCGAAAATCCTGAAAATTTACCGTCGAATTTAAGGTTGTTTTTATGCGCATTGTAAAGTTTGGTCCCCGGAAGAAGTGACAATTCAGAAATTTGCACAAAAGCACCTTTCGCAGCCAGTTTTAATATGCATTTAAGCGTTTCTTCAGCATCTTTTGTATCTTCCTCAGGAAAGCCTGAAATAAATGAAGCATGCATCTTCAATCCGGCTGTTCTGCAAAAATCGGCAATTTGATAACCTTTTGAAACATTGAGGTTTTTTTGGATGGATTTTTGAATTTTTTCAGAACCTGATTCAATTCCAAAAAATATTGACTGGCAGCCGGCTTTTTGCATTGCAGTAAGCATTTTTTTATTCACACAATCAATCCGGGCTGAGCAGGTCCAGTTAAAGTGGATGCCTTCTTGGTTTTTCAGTTCAATCAACCGGGAGCAAAGTTCAAAAACATGTTTTTTGTTCAGCGTAAACATATCGTGTGCAAAGCCAAAATGACTGACTTTCATTTTGTTGTGCAGCGTCAGCATTTCATGGATCACCCGTCCGGCAGATTTGACTCGGTATTTTTTTGAGAAGAAACTATTGGTTGAACAGTAGGAGCAATTGAAAGGACATCCCCTGCCCACATCCAGTTTAATGGATTTTTGTCGTGGAAAAAGCTCATAGGCAGGTAGCGGCAGGTTATCCATCTCTAAAATGGCATTGTCTGGCTTATTGTAAAAAATTTGTTTGTTGCTGTCAGAATAGCACAATCCGGGGACTGAACTGAAATCGGGCTGCTGTTTGTTCCATTCTTCAACAAAACGGGGAAATGAATAATCTGCTTCGCCGGTCAACACAAAATCGACCTGCGGAAACATTTGCAGTGTTTTTTCGGCCAGCACCGAGGCTTGCGGGCCTCCAAAAATGATCGGGATTTTTGAATTTGCTTTTTTTATTTCTTTGGCAATCAGCAACGACGCCGGGTAGGAGATGCACCATGTAGAAAAACCAATGATGTCGGGTTGCAGTTCAAGAAGATGACGGGCAACAAAATGGTAATCAGCGTTATCAAACAGCTTGTATTTTGGAAAGTAGATACTTACAGTGTGAAATTTGTTCAGACAGGCCGCAAGACTCATCAGGCCAAGAGGAATAAAATCCTCTTCCCTTCGCTGAATGAAGGAATTGATTATGGGGGGAACAAGAACGATTTTCGTTGATTCTACCGATGTAATAATGCTTTTAATTAATGCGTTTCAAAAAAATTTAAGCACTTAGCGAGGATATTTGTCATTACTTTCAGTCAATCGAATATTATCCACAAACGATGAAAGTGAAAATTTCCTTCCTTTTACTTTTTCCTGAAGTTTGGTATGAAAATCTCTTGTTTCCTCTTTTAGGAAATCATTTAGATCTTTCATTGCTTCGCGTTCTTCTTTTGTCAGTTTTGATTCTTCTGCATCCGGATGATGGTCGCCGATGCCCTCAATCACAATTCTAAAAGTTGGTTCTTTCTTTTTTTCCATAATTACTCCTTTCATTTTAATATTTGAAAAACTAAATAATTTACGAAAAAATATCTGAAATTCAATTTATTGTGCTTGTTTTTTTGATTAGAATCTTGAAAATGAAATCTTTTTTTTCGATATCGAAGTTTGATTCTTAAACAGAGGGGACTAAATAATTAAATTTTGAAGAAACAAACTCATTTCTCTGCAAAGTCACGCATGGATTTTTATAAATGTATTTTACTCG
>CAYUBV010000173.1:1860-6068 GCA_964443035.1 uncultured Tangfeifania sp. | reverse complement strand
GCACACTCTGCCCTTTTACTTTAACAGTAGCGCTTGCAGCATTGAAATTTTCAAACTCGAGCTCGCCAATTTCGCCGCCATCGAGCGTATAGGCAAAATCGGCTCCGAATTTTTTCACATCGAAATAATCGGCGCCTTTGCCAATTTCTTCGTCGGGTGTAAAACCGATCCTGATTTTTCCGTGTTTGATATTTTTATCATTAAGCAAAATTTCGGCTGCCGTAACAATTTCGGCCACACCGGCTTTGTCGTCGGCTCCCAAAAGTGTAGTTCCGTCGGCAGTTATAATTGACTGACCTTTGTATTTCAAAATCTCCGGGAATTCATCAGGATTGATGATCACATCGTTTTTTAGTTTCACCGGCCCGCCATCGTAATTTTCAATAATTTGCGGATTTACATTTTCACCCGAAAAATCGGGGCTTGTATCTACATGTGCTATAAATCCTGCTACGGGTGCATTTTCAACTCCGTTGGCCGGAATGGTTGCCATCAGATATCCATAATCGTCCAGTTCCACTTCCTGCAAACCAATTTCCTTCAACTCAGCTTCCAGTTTTTTCATGAAATTGATTTGGCGGGAGGTACTCGGGAAAGTTTCACTTTTCGGATCTGATGTGGTGTATTCCCGGGCGTATTTTAAAAATCGTTCTACTGCTTTTTCCATTGAATTGATTTTAATAAGCCAAACCAAACAACACACGTTGCTTCGAAGGTTTTCCGGAATACACACAAACTCCTTCTTCCTGTTCATTATCGAGTGGGATACAGCGGATAGTTGCCTTGGTTTCCGCTTTAATTTTATCCTCGGTTTCAGAAGTTCCGTCCCAATGTGCCCAGATGAAGCCGCCTTTGCGTTTCAACGTCTCATTAAATTCATCCCATGTATCCACTTTGGTGATGTTTTTCGTTCTGAAGTCGAGCGCTTTATTGAAAATTCCCTGCTGAATTTCTGAGAGCAGATTATCGATATATTCTGAAATGCCTTCCAGCGAAACTACTTCTTTCGAAAGCGTATCGCGGCGGGCCACTTCCACGGTTCCGTTCTCCAGGTCGCGGGGTCCCATTGCCAGCCGAACCGGAACACCTTTCATTTCGTATTCGGCAAATTTCCATCCGGGTTTTTTATTATCGCTGTCGTCAAACTTCACCGAAATGCCTTTTGCTTTCAGTTCGGCTACAATCTGATCCACTTTTTCTGAAATTACCGCCAACTGCTCCATTTTCTTGTAAATCGGAACAATCACCACCTGAATTGGCGCAAGTTTAGGCGGAAGTACCAGACCGTTGTCGTCAGAATGCGCCATAACAAGAGCTCCCATTAAACGGGTTGAAACCCCCCACGAAGTAGCCCAAACGTATTCTTCGCGGCCTTCTTTATTGGTAAATTTCACATCGAATGCTTTGGCAAAATTCTGCCCTAAAAAATGAGAAGTACCCGACTGCAGCGCTTTTCCGTCCTGCATCAGGGCTTCGATACAATAAGTTTCCAGTGCGCCGGCAAAACGTTCATTTTCCGACTTGAGTCCTTTAATCACCGGAACGGCCATGAATTTTTCAACAAATTCAGCGTAAACATTTATTATTTTGATGGTTTCGTCAATCGCCTCCTGTTTGGTAGCGTGAGCAGTGTGCCCTTCCTGCCATAAAAATTCGGTCGTACGCAAAAACAAACGGGTACGCATTTCCCAACGCACAACATTTGCCCATTGGTTAATCAGCAACGGCAAATCGCGGTGCGACTGAATCCAGTTTCTGTAAGTATTCCAGATAATAGTTTCAGAAGTTGGCCGGACAATCAACTCTTCCTCCAGTTTTGCTTCCGGATCGATCACTATTTCTCCACTTTCTTCATCATTTTTCAACCGGTAGTGCGTTACCACCGCACACTCTTTTGCAAACCCCTCAACATGAGCAGCTTCTTTGCTAAAAAAAGATTTTGGAATAAATAACGGGAAGTAGGCATTTACATGTCCTGTTTCTTTAAACATGCGGTCTAATTCAGCCTGCATTTTCTCCCAAATTGCATAGCCATAGGGTTTTATCACCATGCACCCCCGTACCGCTGAATTCTCGGCCAAATCAGCCTTAATTACAAGGTCCTGGTACCATTGTGAATAATTTTCGCTACGCGGTGTCAATTCTTTCGCCATTTTTTTTAATTTGGTACAGATTTTGATTTAAAATAAATGATTTAAGAGTTCACAAAGAAAGCAAATATTATTGACATTAATAAAACAGGGAGGAAGAGTTATGAAATCAAGATTAACAATTTTAGCGGTAATTGCACTGTTTCTGGGTGCATGTACCACGGGTTCGCATGTCGGCAGCACTTACACTGATGACATCTATTTCAACCCGGGTGATGTTCCTCCGCCAATTACTGTTGAAGAAGAGGAATTAGCTGCTGAGCAGGCGTCTCCTGAAGAAAAATCAGGCCGACGCATGATTATCAGCGAGATTGAAGAGAATGAAGAAGGCTCTCAAACCATGGACAACTACATTTTCGAAGGTACCGAAGAAGATGCCGAGGCCTTTACATACGGTATGGATCAGGCAGATATGTATCAAACCGATACTACTGTTTATTATAACGACGATGAAGTGAAGTATGTAATAAACAACTATTACGATGGCGATCCCATCGATTATGCATACCGCATCAGAAGGTTCCACCGTCCGCATTTCTACGATCCTTTTTACTGGGACAGTTGGTATTACGATCCCTATATGCATGATCCGTACTATTCATGGTATTCACCTTCATGGTCAATGTCGTGGAGAATGGGATGGGGACATAGCTGGTACTCACCTTACCACAGTTGGGGGTATGGTTACTCTCCCTACTACAGCTACGGAATGGGGTATCCCTATTACAGTTCGTGGTACGGATACGGTGGTGGTTACTACGGAGGTTCTTACAACCGCGGCTGGTATGCCGATTCTGATAACTACCGCTATGGCAGAAGATCATCAGGCGCCACCAATGTACGTTACGGAAACCGGACAAACCGGGATATGGACGGAACATCGGCACGCGCATCTTCCACAAAAAGTGCGCGTGAAGGAGATGCAAGAAGAACTACTGCCGAAGGATCGCATGCTGACCGCAGAAGTTCATCGAGCTCAGGCGTAAGGCAAGCCGATTCAAGAACGAGGAGCAACGTTGATGCCAACCGTAAATCGGCAAACTCAAGCGAAGTGCTGACTGAAAGAAGAAGATCTTCCGCCAGCAACAGCAATACTCGCCAGGCAGTAACCAGCAGCTCAAATAATTCGAATACCAGAACATACACCCGGCCCGGAACTCCTTCAAACAGAAGTTATACAAGACCGCGTGTGGTTACTCAAAGCAGTAAATCGACATCGAAATATACAAAACCGAGATCGACATCGAGCTATAACCGCGCCTACCGGTCGAGTTCCACGTATACCAAAAGTTCAGGTAGCAGCACAAACAGAAGCTACAAGACTCCGGCAAGATCTTCGAACAGAAGCAAAAGCTACAGTACTCCAACCAGAAGCAGGAGCAGCAGTTCAGGAACTTACCGCAGCAGCGGTTCATCCGGCAGAAGTTCTGGTTCAAGTGTGAGATCAAGTAGTTCAGGCGGAAGCCGTTCATCCTCATCTTCATCCTCATCCGGAAGAAGAAGGTAATGAATCATTAAAAGATTTAGCAAGTTCAAAAAATAATATGCCATGAATAGAGCCTGCAGAAGCGATAGACACAATCGCAGGCTTCATGGCTTATTTTAAAATATACCATTGAAAACAATAAAATTGAATGAGATGAAACGATTAATAACACTAATGACAGTAATCATGCTTGTGCCGTTTTTTGTAAAGGCACAGGATTTATCGGATGCTTTGCGCTACTCGCAATTCAATGTAACCGGAACCGCCCGCTCAGGCGCAATGGGTAATGCATTTGGTGCACTTGGAGGCGATTTTACATCGGTTAGTATTAATCCCGCAGGTCTTGGCATGTATCGCGCAGGAGAACTGGTTTTTACACCGGCATTTGGCAAATCGGAAGTTGAAGCAAACTACCTCGGAAATTTAATGACCGACAGCAAATACAATCTTTCATTGAATAACCTGAGTTATGTTTCTGCGATTCAGACAGGTGCGAGAAGTGAATCAGGGCTTATTAACCTGAATGTGGGAATTGGTTACAACCGGCTGAAAGATTTTAATACCTCCGCCCT
>CAYUBV010000173.1:0-1760 GCA_964443035.1 uncultured Tangfeifania sp. | reverse complement strand
GCTACTTTAAGCGGTGCGTTTGTAATAGCAAAAAAAGGTTTGCTGAGTGTTGATTACGAATATGTTGATTACGGCTCGGCTAAATTGCGTCGTGGAGGCGACGGATACCAGTTTGTTGATGAAAACAGTGAAATAGAAGAGGCTTACAAATCAGTTGGGAACTTAAGAATTGGCGGTGAATTGCTGGCAACCAGCAACATTGCCTTGCGCGCCGGTTTCGAGCTTTATCCTTCGGCTTACAACGAAAGTGCATTTGGCACATCACAACCCAATGCCGATGCCGATATGAAAGTTTATTCAGCCGGATTAGGTTACCGCAGCGGCGGATTCTTTTTCGATGTTGCATACAGAATGACAGATTCTGAATCGTACGACGCACTTTATCCCACTCCTCCTACCGATTTTTACAACATACCTGAACAGGCAAATTTTAAAACAACAAAGGACAAAGTACTTTTCACCCTTGGATTTAAGTTTTAAGGTTAATAATATTTGAGTTTAAAAAGCACAGACGAAAGTTTGTGCTTTTTTTGTTATAGAACATTAGTTATCTTGCGGCGGAAGATCAGTTCATGAATCAATAAATTTAAACCTGGTTTAGCAGAAAGAATAAGAATTATGTGGACATCAATCGGTCTCATCCTTTTTTATTTACTTACACCCATTCTTCTCATTTATTTATGCAAGATCTCCGACACGTTAAACCGGATTGGAGCAGTTGTGCTGGCTTATGCAATCGGTTTAATATTTGGTAATATTGGGATATTACCTACTCCGAGCGATACATTGGTGCAACTGTTGGGCGGCACTCAAAACTACCTTCCGGCAGATGAATTTCAGGAATACATGAATTCTGCCAAATATGTGGAAGGCGACGCCGTTTATAACAGGATTGCCCAAATTCAGGAAGCCATAATGAACTACACCATCCTGATTGCTTTGCCCTTACTGCTCTTTTCGCTGCACTTAAAAAAGTGGCTGAAAAATGCGCGAAACACCTTGCTATCGCTTGTTATTGCCATATTTTCTTTGCTTGCAGCAATTTTTATAGGCTATTTTTTGTTTGCGCACAATATTACTGAATCAGACAAAGTAACCGGAATGCTTATTGGAGTTTATACCGGCGGTACGCCCAATCTCGCTGCCATTGGAACTGCTCTTCAGGTAAGTCCTGACATTTTTATTCTCACCCACACCTACGATTTGATCATCGGATCGGTGGCTCTGCTTTTTTTAATGACTGTTGCTCAACGCTTGTTTCATACTTTTCTGCCCAGCTATGGTATTATCAGAAAAGCAGAAAATGTGATGCAGGTTGAAATGGAGGATGAAAACCATCATATTGAAAATTACGACAGTCTTTTTAAAAAGGAAAACCTTCCCGACATGGGCAAATCGATGCTTTATGCAATTATTGTTTTTGCAGTGGGTGGTGGCTTGTCGCTTCTGGTTCCCAAATCGGAACAGGTGATTGTAGTTATTCTTGCCATTACAACGCTGGGGCTTGCAGGTTCGCTTATTAAACCCGTCAATAAACTTAAAATCAGCTTTCCGCTGGGAATGTATTTTATTATCGCCTTTTGCCTCGCGCTTTCGTCGATGGCCAATTTGCGCGAAATGTTTCAGATTGAATTTCTTGAGTTATTCCTTTACGTACTTTGGGTAGTGGTTGGTTCCATGATAATCCATGTTGGCCTGGCCCGTATTTTTAAAATTGATACCGACACTACAATTATCGCCATTACCGCTCTCACCTACTC
>CAYUBV010000172.1:0-6069 GCA_964443035.1 uncultured Tangfeifania sp. | reverse complement strand
GACGTCACCCTGAACTTGTTTCAGGGTCTTACTAAAAAATCTGTCATTGGCAATCTGAGGCACGAAGATGAGAAATTTGCTTCTTTAAAGAGAGATTTCTCCTCCTGCGTCGTCGAAATGACAATTTAAGTTGACTTGACATTAGTTTACAAAAGATTACAAAGCATGTTTACACTGTTCAAAAAAGAGATAAAATCATTTTTAGGATCGCTAATAGGTTACCTCGCAGTGCTGGTTTTTCTGCTGGTCACCGGGCTGTTTCTTTGGGTATTTCCCGGTGAGTACAACATCCCCGATAACGGATATGCTACGCTCGAAGGCCTTTTTTCACTGGCTCCGTGGCTTTATCTTTTCCTGGTGCCCGCCATCACCATGCGCTTTTTTGCCGATGAAAAACGAAGCGGCACCATCGAAATTTTACTTACCCGTCCCATTGGCGATTTCAAACTGGTTTTTGCCAAATTTCTGGCGGCCCTGGTACTGGTAATTTTTTCGCTGCTCCCTACCCTGCTCTACTTTCTCTCGGTTTACCTGCTCGGAAACCCGGTGGGAAGCATCGATACCGGTGCCACCTGGGGGTCGTTTATCGGACTGTTTTTTCTGGCAGCCATTTATGTGGCCATTGGCATTTTTGCATCGTCGCTCACCGACAACCAGATTGTATCGTTTATTCTGGCCATGTTGCTATCATTTGTATTTTACCTCGGGTTCGATTTTATAGCCAGTGCCAATGTTCCCTATTTGCTTGAAGGACTTTTCTCGTGGTTAAGCATCAATAATCATTACATGTCCATTTCACGGGGCGTGGTCGATTTTCGCGATCTCACCTATTTTATCGGGATGGCTTTTGTTTTCATTTGGCTTACCACCGGTTTTATCCGGAAATCAAAATGGAACCTGAAAAAATTCCGAAAAAAAACCATTTGGCTGTTCATTGTTCTGACAATTGTTTTTTATGGTTCGGGCAGTTTTATGTACCGCATCGACCTGACTTCCGATAAACGTTATTCACTTTCATCGGTTAGCGTGGATGTTGTGCAGGATCTGGAAGAACCGGTACAAATTGAATTCTACCTCGCCGGCGAACTGGAACCCGGTTTAAGAAAACTGCAGCAGGAAGTGTTTGAGAAAATTGCTGTGCTGAATGCTTATTCTCCCGCAAACATCAGGGTAACCACAAAAAATCCCTATTCAATTGCTGATGCTGAAAAACGGGAAGAATTTATCGAAAATCTCACACAAAAAGGAATCGAACCCACCAGTTTCAGGGAACAAACCGAGCAGGGAGTAAGCTCGCGGTTGATTTTTCCGGGAGCAGTCATCCGTTACAAAAACCAGGAACGGGCGGTTAATTTTTTAAAGTATAATCCCGATTTCACCCATGAAGCCAACTTCAACCATTCGGCCGAAAGTGTGGAATTTGAACTGGTGAACGCTTTTCAGAAACTACAGAGGGAACGTCGCTCAACAGTTGCATTTCTGACAGGCCACGGTGAACTGGATCGGTACCAGGTGTACGACATTGCTTCCTCGCTGACCGAAGATTTTCTGGTTAGAAGAATCGGTGCCGATTCGCTGAAAGAAGGTTCAACAAAAAACGATATTTTGATTATTGCCGATCCCACAGAACCTTTTAGCAAAGAGGATAAATTCCGAATCGACCAGTACATTATGAATGGCGGAAAAGCAGTCTGGCTGGTCGATCCGGTGAAAGTTGACCAGGACAGCCTTTCGCGAGGCTACATGACTTTTGCCTTTCCACGCGATTTGAATATTGATGATCAGCTTTTCAGGTACGGAGTGCGTTTGAATTACGAACTTTTACAGGATGTGGAATGTGCCCGGATACGTGTGAACACTGCACCGGCCGAAAGTGAACCGCAGTTTACTATGCATCCCTGGTATTATTCGCCGCTGCTGGTTCCCAACGACAATCATCCGCTAAGCAAAAATCTTAACCGTGTGCTGACCGAATTTGTTTCGTCGGTAGATACAATTTCGGGCAACCCTGATGTTGAAAAAAGCATGATTCTTTCCACGTCGCCCTACGCCAGAACCGTGGAGTCTCCTTCCACTGTCAGTCTTCAAAATATCGACAATCCACCGGCACGTGAACTTTTCAACCAGTCGTTTATCCCGGTTGGTGTTTTGCTGGAAGGACAATTCACTTCAGTATTTAAAAACCGGATGACCGAAACGCTGGATATACAGGTGCCGGTTATTAAAAATGAAAGCGTCCCCACAAAAATGGTAGTCATTGCCGATGGCGGTCTCATTGAAAATAAAGTGGATTATTCGGCCACGCCGCCACGAATCCAGGAACTGGGATACGATCGTGTTTCGGGCCGTACATTCGGGAACAAGGAATTTCTGATGAATACCATCTATTACCTGAACGATGACCGCGGAATTATGCAGTTGCGCAACCGTAACCAGAAAATGAGGCTGCTCGACAAGGTAAAACTGCGTGAAGAAAAAGCATTCTGGCAATGGTTAAATGTATTGCTGCCATTGCTGCTGACAGGCCTTTTCGGGGTTATTTACAACCTATTGCGGCGCTACCGTTACAGCCGTTCATAAAACCATGAAAAAATCAAAGTTTCGCAAATAGGGAAATATCCATAAAGTTTGTATATTCGTGTACTTGGTTTCTCCTTGTATCAGCCGGCTGAATCGAATCCAAAATCTGATTTCCCGGAAAAGGAATAACCGCTTTTGAAAAAACTAAAAAATAAAATATTTACTATGAAATTTGTTGTTTCAAGCACCGATCTATTAAGTCACCTTTCAGCTATCAGCAAGGTAATCAGCAGCAAAAGCACCATGCCAATTCTCGATAATTTTCTTTTCCTGCTTTCGGAAACCGAGCTTACCATTACGGCTTCCGACCTGGAATCGACGTTAATTACCAGCATGGAGCTCGACAATACCGAAGGCGAAGGAACCATTGCCGTTCCCGCAAAACTGTTAATCGATACGCTGAAAGAGTTCCCGGAACAACCCCTGACTTTTCAGGTAGATGATGAAAATTTTGGAATCGAAATTTTTTCTGAAAACGGTAAATTCAGCATCGTGGGCCAAAGTGGCGAAGATTTCCCTGAATTGCCCGAAGTTAATGAAGATTCGGCAACTTCGGTTAATGTCAGTCACAAAGTACTTCAAAAAGGAATTGAAAAAACCTTGTTTGCAACTGCCGATGACGAGCTGCGTCCGGTGATGAATGGAATTTTTGTGGAGCTCTCTCCCGAGAACATGGGATTTGTTGCTTCCGATGCGCACAAATTGGTTCGCTACCGCCGCACCGATGCCACTTCTGAATTCGAATCATCGTTTATTCTTCCTAAAAAACCGGCGAGCCTGCTCCGTGGGTTGCTGCCAAAAGAAGAATTCGATGTAAAACTGGAATTCGACGATAAAAATGCCATTTTCACGCTTTCCAACTATAAATTGATTTGCCGCCTGGTAGAAGGAAATTACCCGAGCTACAATTCGGTGATTCCTTCCGACAATCCGAATAAAATGGTTATCGACCGGCTGGCATTTTACAATACGGTTAAACGTGTTTCAGTATTTTCAAACCAGGCCAGCAACCTGGTAAAATTGAGCATTAACGAAAATCAACTGGTCGTTTCGGCCCAGGACATCGATTTCTCAATATCAGCGGTTGAACGATTAAAATGCGAATACGACGGCGATGAAATTGAAATCGGCTTCAAATCGACCTTCCTGCTCGAAATTCTTTCAAATATTCCTGCAACGGATGTTCGGGTTGAAATGAGCGATCCTTCGCGTGCCGGGCTGCTGCTGCCTGCCGAAACTGAAGAAGAAGAGGAAGATGTTTTGATGCTTCTGATGCCAATGATGATAAATGCATAAATAAATACAGGTAAACCAAATAAATTGCTCCGCCACCGGCGGACGGGGTGTCCCGGAAACCAGCTTTAACCGATTTTTCGGGGTTGTTTTCAGGACACCTTCTTTTTTAAAATAAAATTCAATGCAGTTAAATTTAAAAAATCCGGTCGTTTTTCTCGACCTCGAAACAACAGGAATTGACATAGTAAAAGATCGAATTGTAGAAATTGCGTTGCTGAAAATCAGACCCGACAACACAGAGGAAGAAATGTTGCTGCGGTTGAATCCGGAGCGGCAGATTTCGGCTGAAGCAACACGGGTTCACGGAATTACCAACGAAGATGTAGCCAATGAACCCACATTTAAAGAGATGGCAAAAATCCTGGCAAAATTTCTGGAAGGATGTGATTTGGCAGGATTCAATTCAAATCGTTTCGATATTCCTTTGCTGGCAGAAGAATTTCTGAGAGCAGATGTGGACATCGATTTCAAAAAAAGAAAATTCATCGATGTGCAGGCCATTTTTCACAAAATGGAGAAACGCACTTTGGCAGCGGCCTACAAATTTTACTGCAACAAACCGCTGATAGATGCCCACAGCGCAATGGCCGACACAAAAGCCACTTACGAAGTTTTGAAAGCGCAGCTCGAAACCTACCGCGAAGTAGAATATGAAGACAACCGTGGCAATAAATCATTTCCGATTGTAAACGAAATTGAAAAACTAAGCGAGTTCTCTGCGTACGATCGAAATGTAGATTTTGCCGGCCGGATTGTTTTGAATGAAGAAGGAGTGGAAGTTTTCAATTTTGGAAAAAATAAAGGAGTACCCGTAGAAAAAGTGCTTGAAGAACAACCCGGATATTTTGGCTGGATCATGAACAGCGATTTTCCACTGTACACCAAACGGGTGCTTACACAAATCAAGCTCCGTATGATGGAAAAATAGAAACCGATGAAAATAATTTGTATTGGCAGAAATTATGTGGCCCACGCGCAGGAACTGAACAACGAAGTTCCGGAAGAACCGGTATTTTTCATGAAACCGGATTCAGCACTGTTGCGAAACAACGACCCGTTTTACATTCCCGAGTGGACAAAGGAAGTTCACCACGAAATTGAGCTGATAATCCGCATCAACAAGATTGGAAAAAACATAGAGCAGCGTTTTGCACACCGTTATTACAACGAAATTGGAATAGGCGTTGATTTTACTGCGCGCGATGTTCAGCGGGAGTTAAAGCAAAAAGGATTGCCCTGGGAAAAAGCCAAGGCGTTCGACCGGGCCGCAGCAATCAGCAGCACCTTCTTCCCGGTATCCATTTTCCCTGACCGGGAGGCGATTAAATTTAAACTTAACATCAACGGGAAATCTGTTCAGGATGGAAATTCAGGGTTGATGATTTTTGGTTTCGATGAAATTATTTCAGATGTTTCAAAATACATGACGTTGAAAATCGGCGACCTCATTTACACCGGAACCCCTGCCGGTGTTGGTCCTGTAAAAATTGGCGACCATCTGGAGGGATACCTCGAAGACAAAAAACTGCTCGATTTTATGGTAAAATAGGTTACAGAAATTAAATTTTATATTTCCGTAATACAAAATTATGAAATTATTGTGCATTATTTCCAAAGCATTATAAATTTGCCATAAGTTTAAAACATAAAATCGATAATCATGACAACCTTAAACGAAATTCAACAATTCCTGGCGCCCAAAAAATTGGCAATTGCAGGAGTTTCCCGAAATCCGAAAAAATTTGGCGGTAGTGTTTTCCGTGAGTTGAAAGAAAAAGGATTTGAGTTGTATCCGATCAATCAAAATGCCGGGGAGATTCAGGGAGTGAAATGCTGCAAATCCGTTTCTGATTTACCAGATGATGTTAAGCATCTTTTCATTGTAACCCCGAAAGCGAGCACTGCAAATGTTGCAGGCGAGGCCATTTCAAAAGGAATGGACATGATTTGGATTCAGCAATATTCAGACACATCCGAAGCGGTTGAAGCCATTCAGCAGGCCGGCATTCCGCTGATTCATAAAAAATGCATCCTGATGTTTGCCGACCCGGTAAAAGGACCTCACAACTTCCACCGTTTCCTGGCAAAAATTTTTGGCGGTTACCCGAAATTGGCAACAGCATAATCATCATAAACCAATCAAATGGAAAATTCCGATTTTGAACTTGAATTGCAGGTACGCGATTATGAATG
>CAYUBV010000171.1:0-6076 GCA_964443035.1 uncultured Tangfeifania sp. | reverse complement strand
CTCAAATCCTGTCATACAGGGGTTTTACGCAAACGGAATCGATGCGGATTTTTTTATTTTTGGATTTTCTTTCTTACAAAAAGGAAAAGAATCAGCAAAACAGAAACAAACACCGAAACCCGTGCAATATAATCGCCATACTTCACGTAAAAAGTAATTTCATCGTTCAGCTTTACAGTGTCTTTAATGGCAGCTTCTGTCCACCATTCAGTGGTTTGAACGAGGTCGCCGCGCTGATTTATAAATGCAGATATGCCGGTATTTGCCGAGCGGGCAATGCTCCGGCGGGTTTCAATGGCACGGAGCCGTGCAAATGAAAGATGCTGCTTATAGCCCGGTGTATTTCTCCACCAACCGTCGTTGGTAATTACAACAATAAGTTCTGCTCCCTTTTTCACATAGTCGGTCAGGTATTCTCCAAAAATCGATTCGTAGCAAATTACGGGCGCAGCTTTCGATTCATCTTTCATTTCGAAAACAGAGGCTTCGTTCTGGCTACCCAGTGAGCCACTGGCACCACCCAGGTTAATAAAAACCTTGCGCAAAAACCCGAGGTACCTCATAAACGGAATTTTTTCGACGCCATTCACCAGAATCGATTTGTGGTAAATCTGGTTTTCTCCGGTACGTTCAATAAAAATTGCAGAATTGAAAACATCGTAAAACCGTCCATTGTATTCGCGGGAGGTGATGGTTGCTTCTTCTTCCGATTCGTAAAAGATGAGGGTGGTTGCGCCAAAAATAATTTCGGCATTGGGGTACTCCACAGTGAGTTGACTTAACCTGCGGTAGTGGAAATTATTATGAAGCTGCGCCTCATCCCAGTTTAACGAGGATTCAAAAATGGTTTCCGGGCCGATAATCAGGTCGGTTTCTTCATCTGCTTTCGATTTTGCCAGCCTGATGATTTTATCGAGTTTTTCATTTTCTGCTTCGCGGTCAAAACTTTCGGAATAGGGATCGACATTGGGCTGAAGCACAACCACCTCCAGCGGATTCCCTTTTTCAGTATAATCAGCATACCTTGAAAAAGAATAAAAAAGTGGCGCTATAAATAAAATAACATACCCTGTTACCGGGTAAAACAAGCTTCTGAATCCGGCCCGTTTTTTTAAATTTTGCAGGATATTGAATAAAACGATATTCATGGTCAGAATCCAGAGGCTGCCCCCTAAAGTTCCGGTGTATTCAAACCACTGAACCATTTTTATATTGTTTGCAAAACCGTTTCCAAGAGTCAGCCAGGGCCATTCAATGTCCCAGTGGAAATGAAAATACTCGAAAGATATCCAGAATACAACCAGCGCCACGTACCCTAAATTCGATTTGAAATACCTGCGGGCAGTATGAGCCAGCCACCAAACCAGCGACATCAGAAAAGAATTTACCACAATGGCCATCACCGCTCCCAGCAACGTGGCATAAGCAATCCACCAGGTTGTGAGTCCGTTCCAGATTAAAAAAGTCAGAAATGCATAAAACCAAAATAAAACACCTCGGCAGGAATCTTTATTTTCAACATAAAACCGATCGATGAAAAGCAGCGGAATCAGGGCAAAAAAAAGTATCCAGCCGGGAAAACCCAACCAGGCCAGGCTCAGCAAAACCCCGGATAATACAGAAAGTCCGATGTGAGATAAACGTAACATACTACATTAATTTATTGGCAAAAACAGTTTGTTTCTTTTTACCGGATCGTTCAAACACAAAATCAACCGTGCCTACAACAAGTCCGCCCCACCAGGCCTGGTTAACAATTACCCGCTCGCCGGCTTTATTTTTGAGTTCCACGGGCTCTTCGAGGTAGGAATGAGTGTGACCGCCAATTATCAGGTCGGTCATCGAAGTTTCAGCGGCAATTACCATATCGCTCACTTTATTCCCCCGGTACCGCAATCCCAAATGTGAAAGGCAAACCACAAGGTCGCAATTTTTTTCCTTTTTCAAAAAACGTTCCATTTCATTCGCAACCGTTACCGGGCTGTTATAAACGGTATTCCCAAAATTCGATTCGGCCACCAGCCCGCTTAATTCAATTCCCAACCCGTAAACACCGATTTTTATTCCTGAACGGCGAAAAATTTTCCAGCGGGGAAATTTTCCGGCCAGTATGGTATCCGAAAAATCATAATTGGAATTGATTAACGGGAAATGCGCATTGGGCAGCGGCCCGAGAATTCCTTCCAGGCTGTTATCAAATTCATGATTCCCGAGAGTTCCGGCATCGTAACCCGCGGCGCTCATGAGTTTTAAAATCAGTTCGCCTTTGTAATAATTGAAATAGGGAGTTCCCTGGAACATATCGCCGCAATCGAAAAGCAGTGTATCGGAATTTTTTTGCCGGTAATTTTTCGCCATTTCTGCAATCCGGGCCATTCCACCTTTGCCTGAATAACGGGGATTGCTGCTCTCAAACGGCTCAATGTGTGTATGAATATCGTTGGTATGCAATATTGAAATTGTAACAAAATCGTCGTTTGCAAGCAATTCATACGGAACGGCTCCGAGGGCCAGCCCCGAGGTTCCCAGTCCGATTTTCCTGATAAAATTTCTTCTATTCATTGGTGATCCTTTCATCGGTTTGAACATTTAAAATTTGGTCCTTTTCATGAAGTTTCTCCAAATGGGAAATAATAACATCCCTGATTTTCTTCCCGCTTTCCACAAACTCACTTCTTTGTGTCAGCATTTCCATATCGTCACCTCCCTGGGCAATATAATCATTGGTTACCAGCCAGTAATGTTCATTTTCATGAAGCGGTACGCCGCGTACATTTATTTCCGTTGCTTTTCCGCCGGCAATTTTAAATCTCACACCTCCCACGCTGTCGCCGCCTTTGCGGGCAATGGCATCTATAAATTCCGCGATCTGTTTTCCGTTCAATTTCAAAAAAACCATTTCGTTTTCAAACGGCATCAATTCATATACTTTACCCACAGTTATTTCACCTCCAGGCAAAAATGTCCGGATTCCCCCGTAATTAAAATAGGAAATATCAGGCTGGAAATTATGGGGCGAACTATTCAAATAATTGCTTCCTTCTTTGAGTAAAAGATCGGCCAGGAAATTTGTCAAACCGCTTTCAGGTTTTCCTTTTACCATTTCCCGGCTGCTAACGGCAATTACCCTGTCCATATCTTTTTCCAACATTTTTTTATACGGAAGATAAATATGAACCAATTGGCTGTCGGGTTGGTTTAAGGAGTCTGAAACAACCACGTTACTTGCATTGTAAGAGGTTTTGACATAATTTGTTTTACAGGCTCCAAAAATAAAAAGCCAAGTTATTAACAATGTATAGCTGAAAGATCGTTTCATTATAAAAAATAATATTAAAACTTACAATTATTTTAGCACCAGGTTTGTTATTGGAAAGAAATCAGTTTAAAAAAAGTAATATGTTTGGTCCAAACTTACATATAAAAAAATATTTCAGAATTAATTTTATCATTTTTTTGACAGGAATGCTCCTGCCTTTAATGCTAAATGCACAAACAAAGGAGGTGGAGGCGAAAAAAGGAGAAGGCATTTACCGGCTTCTAACACGTAACGGTTTATCGGCGGCCAACCACATGGATGCATTTATCGAATTGAATAAAAACAATTTGGGCAGAGACAATGCCTTGTTTGCAGGTGTAAAATATAAACTTCCCGAAATCGGAGCAGAAACGCCGCGGGCGGCAAATGCCCGGATTGCACGCTTTGATATTTTTGGAGATGATTATGCTGAAGTAGAAATAAAAAACAATAAACTGGACGGCGCCATTTACTACCTGATGGCCGGACATGGCGGGCCCGACCCCGGGGCTGTGGGAACTTACAATAACCGCATCCTTTGTGAAGACGAATATGCCTACGATGTTACACTCCGCCTTGCAAGGAAACTGATTGAAAACGGCGCAACTGTTTACATGATTACCCGCGATAACAATGACGGGATACGTGATGTAAGTTACCTGGAACCCGATAAAGATGAGCGTTGCTATCCCAACAGCAGGATACCGATTAACCAGCTTCGCAGGCTGAAGCAACGCACCGATGCAGTAAATGGACTTTACCGGAAAAACAGGGGCGCTTTTCAGCGGATGTTAGCCATTCATGTTGATTCACGAAGTGTAGGTGAAAATATCGATGTTTTTTTCTACCACGACAAGCGCAGTAAAAACGGAGAAAAAGCCAGCCGGATATTACATAACAAGTTTCAGGAAAAATACGATCTTCACCAGCCGGGCCGAGGTTATCGCGGAACCGTTACTTCGCGCGGACTTTACGTGGTGCGAAACACATACCCGGTGGCGGTTTATATCGAACTCGGAAACATCAACCACCGGCGCGATCAGCAACGCTTCATCCTCCCGAATAACCGGCAGGCTCTGGCTAACTGGCTTACAGAAGGACTGATTACCGATTTTGAAACCAATAAATAACTGCGCCAACTTAGCCGGATAGCAGGATTTTTATGAATTAAAAAATTCTTTCATGCTCTATAAAGGCATTTTTGCCCGGAAACTGATTCATTTTTTTACAGGAATCGCCATTTTTTTACTTACCTACATCACAGATAAAAATACGTTGCTGTGGATAATTTTCGGGGGCTCGTTGTTTGCTTTTATTACTTTCCCAATTCAAAAATTTCACTTCTTACATAAAACAACCAACAAAAGTTTCGGTACACTTTTTTATCCGCTGGGAATTTTATCAGCCTACCTGGTTTTGTATAATTTTCATTTCAATTTTTTCAGAATCGCACTTTTACTGCTTGCTGTTTCCGACACCGCCGCAAATCTTACGGGAAATATCATTCATAAAAATATTTATTTCAGAATTACCCACGAAAAAAAGAGCTTTTTAGGGTTAGTAGCATTTGCATTAACAGCCTGGATTATTTTTTACCTGTTCCTTCCCGATTCACTTTTCAGCAATAAATCTTACCTGTTTTTTTTGATTTTAGCCGCCGTTAATTTCGAACTAATTTCTTTCCGTGGTTCCGATAATCTGAGCATTCCGCTGGGTATGGCAATTATTTTCAGTTCAGGAGATATTTTTACAGCCGGCAATTTTAATTACCTGACAGGTGTAATTGTAATAATGGCATTTGGCAGTTACCTGCTTTACAAATGGAGATTTCTGACCAGTCCCGGAAGTTTAAACGCCTATTTGCTTGGCGTTTATCTTTTTGGAATCCTGGGGGTTCGGTGGGCAGTTCCGGTAATTTTCTTTTTTGCAAGTTCGGTTCTTTTTACAACATTAAATGCCCGGGCCAATAAAAAACCTTCAATAATTTCACAACCACGGAACAGTTGGCAGGTTATTGCCAACAGTTTGGCAGCCGTTATTTTTTCAGCCATTTATCTCTTTTCCCGAGATTCTTTCTTTATTTTTCTTTTTATAGCCTCGGTAGCTGCGGTCACCGCCGATACCTGGGCCAGTGAAATTGGACCGGTTTTTAACCGGAAATGTCTTTCGCTTGCCAACCTAAAAATTAGGCAGGCAGGCATTTCAGGAGGGATTTCAGTAGCAGGAAGCGTAGCTGCATTTTTGGGTTCATTCAGCATTGCTGTTCTTTCCTGTTACATTTTTTTCAACGATTTTAATTTCAGGATTATAGCGATAATAACTCTTTCAGGTTTTTTTGCTTCGTTTATTGATTCAGTTCTGGGCGCATTTTTGGAGCCTGTTTTATTGCAGATAAAAGATTTCGGGAAAAAGATTTCAGCTTCAAAAGAGGCCCTCACTCCCAACGACGTGGTAAATATCCTCGGCTCGCTTTCTGCTTCTCTTTTTTTTATATTGATGTGGTAAATTGTTTTACAGTGAATTTATTCAGAAAAGTAAAATATTGTAGAGTATAAGCCCGACGATTAATAAAAAAGAAAAAAGAACATGTGTGAGCACAGTCAGTTTCGCACCTTTTTTAAGCTCATCTTCGTTGGAGTGATGTTTTAAAATGATTGATGCTGCTTTTGGGAAAAGAAACAAATAAGGAATTAATGCCAGCAGTAAAGGCCATGATTTTCCGGGATAACCAACAAAAAGCAGCACCACATTCAAAACAATTGCCAACTGTACAAAAAG
>CAYUBV010000170.1:0-6123 GCA_964443035.1 uncultured Tangfeifania sp. | reverse complement strand
TTGATCCACGCACAATTATTACTTTTATGAAAAATATTCAAACATGAAAGAACTCGATATTTACTGCTACAACACACGTTCAAAACATACTTATCCGATGGGAACCTCGCTGCTCGAAATCAGCAAAGATCTCGATATACAAACCGAAAATATGGTTTGCGGCGCAATTGTGAACAACCAGGTGCGCGAACTATCTTTTTGCCTGGTAAAACCCAAAAAGGTGGAGTTCATCGATGTTTCGCATCCTGATGGAATCCGGATGTATATCCGCAGCCTGATTTTTGTGTTGTACGTAGCCACAAAAGAGGTGTATCCGCATGTATCACTGCGTATTCAAAAAGGAATTTCAAACGGTTATTTTTGCGAACTTACAGGTTTTGGCAGAGAGATTACGCAACAGGATATTGAGCTGATAAAAAAAGAGATGCGCAACCTGATCGCAAAGGACATCCGGTTCATAAAAAAAGGAATGCTGACCGAAGAGGCGGTTGAGCACCTGATGCAGGAAGGCCTGGAAGATAAAGCGCTGCTTTTTGATCAACAGGGGCATCTTTTTTCAAGTCTTTATTACCTCGGTGATTTGGGCAACTATTTTTACGGGCATCTGCTGCCTTCAACAGGGTATATTTCAACCTTTGAACTTGAAAAATATTACGACGGTTTATTGCTGCGGATTCCCGATGCTGAAAATTTCAGTGAACTGATGGAAGCGCCGGAACAAAAAAAACTGTTCGAGATTTACCAGGAACATAAGGACTGGGCGGCGCTGCTGGATGTGTCCACAATCAGCAACCTGAATGAATACACCATTAAACGGCAGGGAGGCGATATAATAAAGATTGCGGAGGCGCTGCATGAGAAGAAGATTGCTGAAATTGCCAATACCATTCACGAACGTAACGGCGATATAAAAGTGGTGCTGGTGGCCGGTCCGTCGGCTTCGGGGAAAACAACTTTCAGCAAACGGCTTGGGGTGCAACTGGCGGTAAACGGGCTGCATCCGTTCCAGATTTCACTCGACAATTATTTTGTGGATCGTGAACATACTCCGTTAGATGAATACGGGAATTACGATTTTGAATCGCTGGATGCCATCGACATCGGTTTTTTCAATGAGCAGTTGCTCGATCTGTTTAGAGGAAAAGAAGTGCTGTTGCCAAAATTTGATTTTCAGCATGGAAAACGCGGGGTAAGCGGACACCGATTGCGACTCAGGCAGGGCGATGTATTAATTGTGGAGGGCATTCATGGAATGAATCCGAAATTGCTGACCAATGTAAAAGAGGAAAATACGTTTAAAATTTTCATTTCAGCCCTGACACAGATTTCGTTTGATGAGCACACGCACATTTCCACTTCCGACAACCGGCTGATCCGGCGCATTACCCGCGACAGCAAATACCGGGGGTACGGCGCTACAGATACCATAAAACGCTGGCCTTCGGTACGACGAGGCGAGGAGAAGAATATTTTCCCGTACCAGGAAAATGCCGATGTGATGTTTAACTCGGCTGCACTTTATGAGCTGGCAGTACTGAAAAAATATGCGGAACCACTGTTAAAGCAGGTATTGGAAAACCAGCGGGAATACATGGAAGCGATGCGGTTGCTAAAGTTTTTATCGTATTTCAAACCAATTGAGGATGAAGAAATTCCGCCTACTTCGTTACTTCGGGAGTTTTTAGGGGGCAGCAGTTTTATATATTGAATTATCCTTCGTTTGAAAGTTCGGCTTCTTCGGCCTGGGTAAGAATCCGGCGGGTATTCTGGAATTCGAACAATTTGCCGAGAAATTCGGGAACGGTTTTGGTTGCCATGCTGTTGGGCGAATTGGTCAGAAAAACAATGCCCACATTTTCGTTTTCACACAAGGCAATTTCGGCTTTATAGCCATTTACGTACCCACCGTGGTAAGCCACTTTTCTTCCTTTATAACCCACAATCCGCCAACCTATGGCGTATTGCTTGGAATCCACGTGGTTCCAGTTTTTGAAATACCTGCGCGAAAGATAGGAGTTCACCTGCGGAGTAAAAACGGCTTCGTGTACCTGTGGACTGACAACCGGATCTTTTTTGTTCAGCAACGCTTTCAAAAAATTGGTCATGTCCGACAAGCTGGCATTTACTCCGGCGGCGGGTGCGGTGCTGTAATAGCGGTCGTTGAGCCGTTGTGCCCAGTAGCCGCCATTTCCGCGGGCGTGCGGATAAGCTTTGTTCGGATTGTTTTTAAACGATTCGAAATCAGTAGTTGCATTGTTCATTCCGTAAGGTTCAAAAATCTTTTCGTGAAGAAGTTCCCCGTAATTTCGCGAGGTTTTTGCACGCAGAATAGTGTCAATCAGGCTGAACATCACATTCTGGTAGCCATACAACGTTCCGGGTTGTGCCGACACATCCACCTCGGCTAATCTTTGCATAATTACATTTATCGGCACTTTCCCCTCCACCATATTATCGTAGGCATGCGGAACAAGGCCGGTAGTGTGGCTCAAAAGATTGCGAATGCTGAGATTTGTCGTGCTTCCCGGGTTTTTTAGCCTGAATCCGGGAAGGTAGTCCACCACTTTGTCGTCGAGGCTGATAATTTTTTCTTCATTTAAAATTCCGGCCAAAACACCCGTAACCGCTTTTGAAACCGATGCCAGTCTGAAAACTGTATGCTCGTCGATGGGGGCTGGTTCTCCTGCTTTTCTTACACCAAAGCAATTTGAATAGGCCACGCGGTCTTTGTAAACAATGGCCACTGCGGCACCAACCGTTCCTGAAGCTTTCATTTCTGCTTTCAGCCAGGTATCGTATTCATCAATAACTTTTTGGATTTCGAGGGGCCGTGGTGCAGGCTCCGGTATCGGAGGCAGGGGCTCGCGCATTTCGGCAAAGTGATCATCGTTTCCCGATGACATAATTTGCTGCTGCGAAGAAGCAACCAATAAAAGTAAAATTGATAAAAATAAAAATCCTTTAACTCTTTTCCTCATCCGGTTTTATTTCGTCCCTCTAACGGAAATATGACATTTTGTGTAATAGTGGCGCAAAATAGAAAAAGTAAGGTTAATACAAAAAGAATGTGATGAATTTTTATGAAATTGAAGCTGATGATAAGAATTTGCGAGATAACAAGGCCGGTAATTCCGGCAATCCACCAGAAATTTATTTTCTGCCAAAACAAAATTGCTGCAGCAATCATCAGCAAACCGGCCATTAGCCAAAAAATGCCTGCAGGCCGCGAAATAACCGGTGAAAGTTCTTTTATTTGAGCAAGTTGAAATGCTTTTGCAAATCCCAGGAAATGGACGAGACCGTGAATAATGATAAGCAGAGCAAATGCAATTCTCATTTTTGTTTTTTTATAATTTTTTGAGATTAAAGATTTACCGCCTGTTCAGCCGCTTTTTCGGCATGAATTTGTGTGGTGTCGAAAACCGGAATGTCGGCATCTTTTTGCGAAATCAGCAAAGGAATTTCGGTGCATCCCAGAATAACACCTTCGGCGCCTTTTTCCTGAAGGTGCTGAATAATTGATTTCATTTTTTCCCTCGATTCGCTTCTGATTTTTCCGTGCACCAGTTCCTCATAAATAATCCGGTGCACCAGTTCCCTTTCCGCCTTCCCGGGAATAATTACTTCTATCCCGAATTTTTGGTGCAACACGGTTTTGTAGAAATCTTTTTCCATGGTGAACCGGGTTCCGAGCAAAGCAACTTTCCTGATTTTTTGAGATGAGATTTCTTCTCCCGCTGCCCCGGCAATGTGTAAAAACGGTACCGTAATATTTTGAGTGATTGAATTAACGCACAAGTGCATGGTGTTGGTGCAAAGCAGAATAATGTCGGCACCGGCATCTTCCAGTTTTTGCGCAGCATCGCTCATTAGTTGACACAATTCCGGCCAGTTATCTTCGTGCTGAAGTTTTTCAATTTCAGCAAAATCCACTGAATACAAAATAATTTTTGCTGAATGAAAGCCGCCCAGCAATTGCTGAACCTTCCGGTTGATGAGTTCATAATACACTTTGGTCGATTCCCAGCTCATGCCGCCAATTAACCCGATGGTTTTCATAAACATTTTTTATGAATTAGAAAGTTGTAAAAATAAGCTATTTGTCTCATTTTTTCTATCTTTAGGCAACCTGAAAAATAAAAATGATGAAACTAAAATATGTAATCCTGCTGTTTTTCAGCCTGCTGGTTTTTGGAGCAGAGGCGCAATATCCGGAAGTTGAAAACAGAACCGACCG
The DNA here is from genome assembly GCA_964443035.1 of uncultured Tangfeifania sp. Classification (GTDB taxonomy): domain Bacteria; phylum Bacteroidota; class Bacteroidia; order Bacteroidales; family Prolixibacteraceae; genus Tangfeifania. The sequence goes on along the minus strand of CAYUBV010000170.1, from coordinate 1,886 downwards.
AAAAGTAAAAGCTTTTCTCGAGGAAAATGCCAATAACTGGCGCGACATGAATGTGTCGCTTTCGGACGGACGGATTTTATACGACCTGATTCTGGAAAACAATTACACCGATGCCGTTGAAATTGGCACATCTACCGGCCACTCAGCTATTTGGATGGCCTGGGCGCTGAGTAAAACCGGCGGAAAACTGATTACCATCGAAATCGATAAAGTAAGGTATCTGAAAGCCAAAGCCAATTTTAAAAAAGCCGGTTTGGAAGAATTTATCGATGCCCGACTGGGCGATGCCCATGAACTGGTTCCCAACCTTGAAGGAAAATATGATTTTGTTTTCAACGACGCCGATAAACACTGGTACAAAAATTATTTTATTGCGATGGACCCAAAACTGGAAATTGGCGGGTGTTTTACTGCCCATAATACTTCGATGCGAGCGCATGGAATCAATGAGTTTCTGGATTATGCAGAAAGCCTCGATCATTATAAAACAACTATCAACCGGAAGAGCCGATCGGGAATTTCCATAAGTTACAAGATAGCAGAGAAATAGATATTTTGAATTTTCTAAACAAACATCTGGAGCGAAAGCTGGGGCTTTTCCCGGTGACCAATATTGTAATTGCCAACATTATTGGAGCCGGAATTTTTACGACCACCGGGTTTTTGATGGATTTTCTGGGAAATCCGTTGATTATGCTGGCGCTCTGGGTAGTTGGCGGACTTATTGCCCTGTGCGGGGCGCTGGCCTTTGGAGAATTGGGGGCTACCTTTCCGGAGGCAGGAGGTGAATACATGTTTATTTCCAGGCTTTTTCACCCGATGCTGGGTTTTTTGAGTGGCTGGCTTTCGCTGATTGTTGGTTTCTCGGCCCCAATTGCTGCGTCGGCAATCGGTTTCAGCAAATATTTTGTTTGGGCGTTTCCCGGTTTTCAAAGCTGGTTAAATCTCAGCAACCTGCTTTCCGAAGATTTTTTCAGCAAAGTACTGGCCGTTTTGGTTATTCTGAGTTTTTCGCTGTTGCATTCACGTGGCGTGGTTTTGGGCGCCAAAGTTCAAAATGCACTTACCCTTCTGAAAATTCTCCTGGTGGTTGGATTAATCGTCGCGGGTTTTACCGTTGGAGAAGGGACGTTTGAGAATTTGAAAACAGAGCAATCGTTTCAGTTTGATTTTGTTGGATGGAAATCCATCGGGCTTTCGCTTATGTTTGTAATGTTTGCCTTCAGCGGCTGGAATTCTGCAACTTATATTGGTTCTGAAATCAAAAATCCGGCAAAAGTAATTCCGCGCTCGCTGCTCATTTCAACCGGAATTGTTACTGTATTATACCTGCTGATCAACCTCTTTTTTGTGTATGCCATTCCACCCGATCAGATGATAGGCGAACCTGAAATTGGCGGTCTGGCAGCCGGAAAAGCTTTTGGCCCGGTGGCTGAAACGGTGTTGTCGCTGCTCATTTCATTTGCCCTTTTTTCATCGCTGAGCGCTTTTATTATTCTCGGTCCGCGGGTTTATTACTCCATGGCCAAAGACGGGTATTTTTTTAAATCCATCGCCAAAGTAAATCCTAAGTTCGAAGTGCCGCAAAATGCCATTATTCTGCAAAGTGTCATCTCCATTATCATTGTACTGACCGGTACGTTCGACCAGATTCTGGCCTACATGGGATTTTCACTCGGAATATTTCCGATTCTCGCTGTGCTGGGTATTTTCAAACTCCGGATGACCGGACAAAGCAAACTGAAACTTCCGGGTTATCCGGTGGCTCAGGTATTTTTTATTTTAATGAATGTTGCTATTCTGGCACTTGCCTATTTTGAGCGGCCCTGGGAATCGACCATTGCTATTATTACTGCTCTTTCAGGCATTCCGGTTTTTTACTGGTT
>CAYUBV010000169.1:0-6140 GCA_964443035.1 uncultured Tangfeifania sp. | reverse complement strand
AATTAAGTTTTGCAGCTCTTTTTTTTTACGCCGGGCGAATATTTATTGATGGGGAAACATTGGAATTACTCTGCCCGTATACTGTTTTACAAATTTTCACTGAAATTTAATTTGATGATGGCAGGAGATATTAATAACCCTGATTACGGTTCCATTTTTGCTGCGTATGATATTCCTTCCGGTATTGTCGATACCATTGAAAAAGAAAAATTGCTTCAACCTGGATTAATTCAGCGTTTGCACCATTGTTATCCGTATTATTCGGGATTTTCCAGGAAAGGAAAACCGCTGTTCACAGGTAAGGATCATTACACCGGTTTAAGAGGGTTTCGGGATATTTTGAAAATACTTGAGGAAAATGGTATTGAAATTCGCGATGTGAAAGAACGTGAATTCTTTATTGAAGTATACAGGTTCATGGCCACCAGACACATTCTGAATCTTATCAATTGGAGTGATTATCAAAATGATACTTTGTATCATCTTGTCTTTCCGCAACAGGGAATGATTGAAAGAGAAGATGTGAAAAAATACATTGAAGCTGCAAATGCTGAAGAACGCCGTGATGTTGTTCAGGCGTATCAATCGAAAACAAATCCTCACGATGGCAAACAAAAGCTAAACAAACCATTTTTTTACAATAGTGAAGGTCAAATCGAAATACTGGAAGGCTGCCAGCACAAATATCCAACAATACAACTGGTGCTCGACAAGGAAACACAAAATTGTTTTGCTTTTTGCACTTATTGTTTTCGCCATGCACAGGTTCGCGGAGACGAAGACATGTTTGTTCAGGAAAACATCACACAGGTGCATAATTATCTGAAATCGCACAAAGAAATTACCGACATTCTGATTACCGGCGGCGATGCCGGTTACATCAGTTACGATCGGTTGAAAGAATATGTAACTCCTCTAACAGAAGATGACGGGCTTCTTCATATCAGGACGTTAAGAATCGGTTCCCGGGCCATTACTTTTCATCCTGAATTTTTGCTGAACAACAGGTTCAAAAAGATTCTGGAATTACTGAAAACCCTTGTTGACAATGGCATCCAGGTGGTATGGATGGCGCATCTTTCCACACCCCGCGAATTAATGAATCCATTGGCAGTTGCGGCTGTCAGCCGGTTAAAAAAGTACGGGATAAATTTGAAAAGTCAGAGTCCGGTAATAAATAATATTAGTTTGTTTAAAGATGAAAACGGCAAGGTGGATGTCGTCCGGTCTGCACAAAACTGGATTGATTTGGGGAATATAATGGCTATGTTGGGAATTGGATTTCACTCCATGTATTGTGCACGGCCAACAGGTGAACATCACTATTTTACGGCGCCTTTGGCCGATATTGCTGAAATATTCAATAAAGTCTACCAGGGCCTGGCTTCAATCAATCGTCCTTCGAGATACATTACCATGACCTCCTCGGCAGGTAAAACCTCGTTGCTGGGAACTACAGAAATAAACGGCGAAAAAGTTTTTGCCCTGAAGTTTAATGAAGCCCGAAAAATGCAATGGATGGATCATATTTATTTTGCTGAATTCGACGAAAAAGAGAATGCCATTGAAAAACTGAGACCTTACAAAGCCGATAAATATTTCTACGAGGATGAACTTGCAAGGATTGAAAGCCGGCTTGAGGAAGCATTAAAAAAGGAAAAGTAAAAAGCGGATAATGAATTTTATTAGGAACTGGAAGTAAAACAATCAATTAAAAACTAAGAGCCATGAAAATTGATATTTCAAAAGAATTTAAACAATTGGGAATTAGCGAAGTAAACAGCGGTGCTACTACCGGAACAGTCTGGAAAAAAACCACCGGTGAACCGGAAGAGTCTTTTTCTCCGACGGACGGAAAGCTGATTGCAACGGTTAACCAGGCTGAAAAGTCCGATTTTTATGATGTAGTGGAAATGGCCGGTGAAGCATTTAAAACCTGGCGGATGGTGCCGGCTCCCAAGCGTGGCGAAATAGTTCGTCAGATTGGCCTGGAACTGCGAAAATACAAAGAGCCACTTGGTAAACTTGTTTCGTACGAGATGGGGAAAATTCACCAGGAAGGACGTGGCGAAGTGCAGGAGATGATTGATATCTGCGATTTTGCAGTGGGGCAGTCGCGACAATTGTACGGTTTTACCATGCACTCCGAGCGTGAAAAACACCGTATGTACGACCAGTATCATCCGTTGGGGATTGTTGGGGTCGTTTCTGCGTTTAATTTTCCTGTGGCGGTCTGGGCATGGAATGCAATGATTTCTTTGGTTTGCGGCGATGTGGTTATCTGGAAACCCTCTTCCAAAGTTTTTCTTTGTGCCATTGCCGTTCACAACATTGCAGCAAAAGTTTTAAAGGCGAATAATGTGCCCGAGGGAGTTCTGAACCTTTGTGCTGCCGGTTCCGGTGAGTTGGGCGACGATTTCTTTACGAACAAAAATATTTCACTGATTTCGTTTACGGGTTCAACAGAAATCGGCAAAAAAGTGGCAGGTCTGGTTGGCCGGCGTTTGGGAAAAACCATTCTCGAACTGGGAGGTAACAATGCCATTATTATTACTCCGGAAGCAAATCTGGAAATGGCACTGCGGGCAGTGGTTTTTGGTGCGGTGGGTACTTGTGGCCAGCGTTGTACTTCCACCCGGCGAATTATTGTGCACGATTCAGTTTACGAAGATTTTAAAAAACGACTTTCTGTTATTTACGGGCAGCTAACCATAGGACATGCGCTGGATGAAAAAACACTCGTTGGCCCGATGATTGATAAAAAGGCGGTTCAAAATTACCTCATTGCCATTGAAAAAGTAAAATCGGAGGGTGGAAAAATTGTATGCGGAGGCGAAGTGCTGTCGGGCGAGGGTTATGCATCGGGTTGTTATGTCACTCCATGTGTTGCTGAGGTGGAAAATCATTATGAAATTGTTCAGGTAGAAACTTTTGCGCCAATCCTTTATATGATTCGTTATTTTGAATTTGAAGCTGCTGTTCGCATGCATAATGATGTGCCCCAGGGACTTTCATCCGCCATTTTTAGTACGAACATTCTTGAAACTGAAAAATTCCTTTCGCACGAAGGTTCCGATTGCGGAATTGCCAATGTGAATATTGGCACCTCAGGAGCAGAAATCGGAGGTGCATTCGGAGGCGAAAAAGATACAGGCGGAGGCCGGGAATCAGGTTCCGATGCCTGGAAAGCTTACATGAGGAGGCAAACAAACACGATTAATTTCAGCACCGACCTTCCGTTGGCCCAGGGGATCGAGTTCGATGTTTAATGAAAAATATATTTCATGCTAATAAAAAAATTGACTGAATTGCTGGATTTTTCGAAAAAAGTGACTTTCGCCTGTAATCCTTTAATGAAATTCTCTTTTTAATCTGTTATGAAAAAAAAGTTAACCGGAACAGACTGAATACAATTTTACGGATTGATCATTTCCCTGAATCCTTTTGCTGGCAATAGCTGTCAGGAAAATTTACGGCACAAGTCAGAATTATTGACGTCACTGCTCAATAATTTAACTGCATTTATTGGGCTGTAATTCCCTGCATTTTAAGTTCATTTAAACCCTGTTTTCATCTGTTCTGGCTGTTACAAAATGCTCATTTTCTGTAATTTAGTAAAAGATTTACAAACAATCTAAAAAAGGACAGAAATATGAAGTGGACGCTTATTTTTGTGCTGTTCGTTGCCGGAGTTTGCAGCGGGCACGCCCAGGAAAACAGAAAAAATTCAGGTATTGAATCGGGAAGTTCAATCAATATTCCTACAGGAGAAGTAAACAAAATATTTGTTAAACCCAGAGAAGAGAACCTTCTTAAATCAGCACAAACCAGTCAAATTGATTTTGAGGTAACCTATATCAATTTTCCTGCGGAAGCCAAACAGGCTTTTGAATATGCGGTTTCTATCTGGGAGAATTTACTTACCTCCACTGTTCCGGTAAAGATTGAAGCTACCTGGGAAAGTTTTGACAACAATGCGCTGGCACTTGGCCGGCCCGGTACGTTTAATATGAATTTTGACGGGTCTCAAATTACGGATACGTATTACCCGGTAGCGCTTGCCGAAAAATTAGCAAGCAAAAATATTAATTCCGCCGAGGCAGATATTATTTGCAGCTTTAACAGCAATTATTCCTGGTATTTTGGTGCCGACGGAAATACACCATCTTCAAAATATGATTTTGTTTCGGCTGTTTTGCACGAAATTGTTCACGGATTAGGATTTTCAGGATTTTTTGACGTTAACAGCCAAAGTGGATATTTAAGCAACAATAGCAATTTGCCGAGTATCTATGATTATTACCTTTTCAATAATTATAACCAGCAGCTTTCCGATGCTTCGGTTTTTGGAATTCCTTCCTATGCGTTGCATGAACAGCTTACTTCGGATGCCCTGAAATTTTATTCACCTGATAATCTTAGTGGAGAAGAACGCTCTGACGATTGGATTTACGCCCCTGCTAACTGGATGAAAGGAGCCAGTATTTATCACCTTGAAACGGGAAGTGGTTTAATGGATGCCTATATGCACAAAGGTGAAGCGATACATGCCCCGGAAGAAACCACGCTTGAATTGCTTGCCGAAATGGGATGGAAATCAGTTGTTTTCGATTTTGAAGAATTAAAGGATATTGAAGAGACTGTTGCTGAAATTCCGGTTGAAGTTGGAGTATTTTCCGATTTTGAAGTTTCGGGTTCACAATTGAAAATTATATTTTCGACAGATTATTTCAACAGTACCGATTCTGCAGATTTCCGGTTTGATGCTGCTTCCGAAAAATTTAGCGGAAATTTGCCACTTGACTTTTTTGAGGGTAATCTGCAATATTATTTTAAACTCGAAACCGGTGGTGGCAAATTGTTTAGGCATCCTTCAACTGCCCCTTCCCGTAAATTCTCTTTTCGGGTTGGTCCGGATTATTTTGCTCCTACAGTGGTTCATAACCCGGTAAAAATGATTTCAAACAATGAACCGGCAATGAATTTGATAGCTGAGGCACATGATAATATTGGCATTAATTCAGTAAAAATTGAGTATAAAGTTAACGGAGTTTTGCAGCAACCTGTTTCACTCGATAACCACGAAGATTACATTTACAAGGGGGTTGTTGAACTGGAGGAACTGGTGTTGAATGGAGATAAACTCGAGTACCGGATAATTGCCGAAGATAAATCATCGGGAAGAAACAAGCGCATTTTGCCTTCCTCAGGTTATTATTCAGTAAGCATATTTCAGTCTGAAACGCCTGTGGCTTCCTACACAACTGATTTTGAATACACTTCAACCGATTTCATTATGGCTGATTTTTCTGTATCGCCGGTTCCCGGATTTTTGTCGACAGTTTTGCACACCAAACATCCTTATCCCGTGTCGGCCATCGAAAATGAGAAATACAACCTGATTGCTCAGTTAAAAACTCCTGTAATTCTGGAGGAGAATGGTATAATGACTTTTGACGAGGTGGTTTTGGTGGAGCCCGGGCAACCTGAAACCACTTACCTCGATGAAATGTTTTGGGATTATGTTATTGTGGAAGGAAGCAAAGACGGCGGAAAAAACTGGCACCCATTAACCGACGGCTACGACTCGGGTTTTGATGAATCATGGAAAAATACATTCGAAAGTAGTTGGATAAACAATACTTCGGATGCTCTCGGGCAGGAAAGCCTGTTTTTGAAACGCAGCATCAACCTGACTGAAAATAAAGGGTTTAATGCAGGCGATACATTGATTTTCAGGTTTCGGCTTGCCTCCGATAAATCTGTCAGCGGATGGGGCTGGGCCATCGATAATCTTGAAATACAGAAAGGATTTACCAAGGGCAGTGATGATGTGTTTGCCCAAAGTGAGTTCAGCGTCTACCCAAATCCTTTCACCGGCAGTTTTTATGTAGACTGTTCGGCTATTGAAAATCTGAATGAAGTGGAAATATTAGTTACTGACATGTTCGGAAAAACAGTATATGCAGAAAATGGCACCGATGCTTTTTATGCTGAAAAAAAGCAAGTTGATCTTTCGGACAAATCGCCGGGTATCTACGTAGTAAATATCCGCGATGGAAAATCATTGTTGTCAACAAATAAAATCATCAAAAAATAAATATTATGGAAACACTATTGATTATTGCATTTTTTGCAGC
>CAYUBV010000168.1:0-6178 GCA_964443035.1 uncultured Tangfeifania sp. | reverse complement strand
CTTCTTCAATGGAAAGATCCACACCGTTTACTGCATGTACAGGAATGGAATTATCCTCATACGTTTTTTTCAGGTTTTTGATTTTTATTATCTTCATTCTTAATGATATTAAATTCAATCTCAATAAAATCTCCACAAATCACCAAAAGATCTTTCTCTTTCTCCCCTCCTTTGGAGGGGCGGGGGAGGCCTCCTACTCCGTCCTGGTAGCCTCAGCCGGGTTCAGTTTCAGTGCTTTCCGGGCGGGCCAGATCGCCGACAATACGCCGGTAATAATGACAAGAAAAGTAATGATGACCAATGTTTCTGTGCGCAGCGAAGTGTAAACCTGTGATGCAAATCCGTATCCTTCCAATCCTTCTGAAAACATGGAGAGATTGATGGGATGCGTTTCAAAAATTTTTGTGATACCTGTCCCGATGAGCATTCCAAAAATTCCTCCAACTATGGTGAGCATTACCGATTCAAGGATGATCATGGAAAATATACGCCTTTTGTTCATTCCTACAGCCATCAGCATGCCAATTTCTTTTATACGTTCCAGCACGGCCATTAGCATGGTATTGATGATTCCAAAGCAGAGCGCGAGCAAAATTATCAGTATAAAAATGTACATATACTGATTCATTGAATCAGTGAGCATCGACATTTCCGGGCTGAGTTCCTTCCATGTTTTTACTTCGTTCCCCCCGGCCATGCGCTCGATGGATGGTTTTACAGCTGGAGCCAGGTCGCCATTGTGCAGCCTGACAGCAATTTCGTGCGCAGTGTTTTTGTTCAATCCTAACTGTGCCTGTAAATCGGAATATTTTGCGAATAGTGTCGATTCATCGTAACTGGTATTATTGGTGCGGTAAATGCCGCTCACCCGGTATCCTTTTATTGAAAGATCGCCATTCTGGTCAACCATCTGCACATTGATTCGTGTGCCCACTTTCAACCATAACTTTTTGGCCAGTTTTTGGCCAACGACCACCGGGGGCATGCGGCTTTCGTGTTCCAGGTAAGCACCATCAATAATGTGTTTCCGGATATCCGTCACATCTTTTTCCTGTTCAGGTTCTACCCCGATTAGTTTGCCGCCGCCGGTTCCATGGGCTGCCATAATAAACGGCTCGGCAATCAAACGCCGACTGGCAGCTGCCACCGAGTCAAGCGCTTCAATTTCGTTAGTTAATTCAGCAGCATTTGAAATTTGCAATGCTATGTTGTTGTTTACAAGAAATTCGGGTGCATGAATTTGAAGGTGTGCCAGTTCGGTACGGGTAGCCGAATCGATACGGGCATCCACAAGCCCCTGCATAAATGCCATTACGAATACTCCGGCAAAAAGGCCAAGTGTGATGGCCGATATCATTATGATACTGCGCATTTTATTTCGCCAAACGTTTCTCCATGCAATTGACCAAATCATAATTTGTTTTTTTAAAGTTATGCCCGCAACGCGGTGGTAATTTTTAACCGGGAAATATTGTAAACAGGGAATATGGCAATAAAAACACTGATAAGAAAAACCAGGATCATCTGGTTGTAAAAAAGCGAGGGTTGAAGCGAGAAAAACATGAAAGGTTCCATGCCGTATTGAGCCGTAAGGCTTGCTGTTTCTCCTGTAAGAGGGATTGGGTTGTGGTAGAACCAAAGGCAAAAGAGGTAACTCACAACCAATCCGATGGTACACCCGATGATTCCTATAAAAAGTGTTTCGAAAAACACAACAACAGCCATTTTCCGTTTTTTCATACCCACCGCGTGGATAACGCCAAATTCGCGTTGCCGTTCTTTCACCATCATCATAATCACGCTGAACATACCAAAAGCTATCACCATGTATAAAATTCCCAGCATGATGATTCCTCCAATCCGGTCGCTTTGTATGACCTGTTCCAATTCAGGCTGCATATCGGTCCAGGTAAGTACATTTTTATCAGCTGGAAGAAATTCTCCGATATTCGTTTTAAGATGGTCCACCTGGTAATGATCGTCGGTCATAACTACCAGTGATGTTGATAAACCATAAGCAGAATAGAAATCGCGGGCGTTTTCAATTTCTATAAATACCAGTCTTTTATCGAATTCCTGGTTGGGGTGCTCCATAATGCCTTTAATCGGGAACAGCCCGTTTGCACTGATTCCGTGATAACCCTGCCCAATCATTACAAGTGTGTCGCCAACCGAAAGGTTTAAAAAGTCGGCCAGTCCTTTTCCCAGTACCACACTTTTATCGCCCGGCTGCAGGAACGTTCCTTCTTTTACCCTGTCTGAAATGGCTGTGATACGGTCTTCTGCTTCGGGTTCAATGCCCATCACCATGGCCGGTTTACTGTGTTGGTGATTGGCCGCCAATGCAAAAGATTCCAGCCGGTGCGAAACGAGTGTAACATCTTCTGTTCTTTCTATCCGCTGTTTCAGATTTGAAGATACCTCCATACTGTTTTCCAGTGTCCGTTCTTCCCAATAGGCAGAATCCTGTACCTGCAGATAGCCCGAGTAAAACTTTACTACGTTGTCAATCATACTTTCATACGAACCTTCCTGCATGGAACGCATCCAGGAGGCCAGCAGTACACTGAAAATTATGGAAGAGATAGCGATGAGCGTCCGCCGCTTGTTTCTCCAGAGGTTTCTCCATGCCAGTTTAATGTTTGTCGTCATGATAAGGACTGATTTGTTGAATTACTGAGTTATTGATTTACAGAATTACAGAATGATTGAATTATTTATAGACATTTTTTCTTGCTTTTGACATAATTTTCAGGATTTCAAGGCTTTCATTGTGAAAACGTTCCGTTTCTTCGTTGTTGCTAATTTTGGATAAAATTAAGAGTTCCAGCCACATTTCTGTTTCATCTGCTTCTTCAACAACAATACTTATTTTACTGAAAAATTCTGCTTTTGAACGTGCCCGGTTTGCTGCTCTGTAATTTGAATAAACAGAGCTTGAAGACCGTAATAACTGGTTTTTAATTATTCTTGTTTCGGGAGTATTTGGAATTTTTTGACACAACTTGATGATGTCCAACACAAACTGCCGAAGCCGTTTTTTCATGTTTTCACTAAATTGGATTCTTTCTTTGAGTTCCATACTTCTTATTGTTACTGGTTGTGCAATTTTTTCACTCAATCCCTCTGTCAATCAGTCCTTCTGTCCTTCAGTCCTTACCTAATCCTCCTCATGTTTTGTTGTGAAAAGAACGATTCATCGATGTCGATGTTAAATTCGATTTTATCAAAGATAAGAACTGTTTTATGACCATTCTTATCGGCAGGAATCATTTCCATTCGGGTAGGCATTTCGCGGTCGTCCATTTGTTTTATTTCCGACAGAATTTCTGTGTTTACAAGCTCACCGTCCTCATCAAAGAATTCAGCTTTCAACCAGTGGTATTCCATTTTTGAAACCCACATGATTATTTTGCCCCAAACAACGGGTGCATCAATTTTAGGGGTAAGTTCAATTTTGTAGCAATCGTAACCCTGAAGTGTTTCTTCCCCTGCCATTTTATGGTTGTAGTCTATTACCAGCGACGATTCGCGGACCAGGTCATCGTTGGTAAAGTCGGAGCCCATCCATGGCTGCATCATCATGGAGGGCGGAATTTTAATCATCCGCTCAATGGTGGGCACCCAGTTCCACATTTCGTTTTCACGTTTCAGGAAAACCTGGCCTTTTTCTTTGGCAGGAGCAGTGATGTAAATCATGGAGTAATCGTTGCCCAGTGTCCAGCTTTTCATAGATATTTCGCGCGACCAGTTTGGGCGTTCAATAATCATGGTTGTCTGTCCGCGGCTCGATTCACCCCTGAATTTTTCATCGGCCCTGCGAATGATTTCTTCCACATTCTGCCCGCTTGAAAACAAGGCCAACATACTTAAGAAGATACAAGTAACTAATGGTTTCATTTTACATGCTGTTTTTACTTGGTTATGAGTCGGAAACAAGATTCGGTAATCGTTTCAACAGTATTTTTTGATTCAAAAACTTCCGGATTGGTAATTGCAATAAGGGTGGCACCTTTTAATAAGAATGCAATGGACTGAAGGTCTTTCTCAGGGTTTTTGCTCCCCCTGGAGGCGATAAACTGTGTGAGCATGGAAAGGATTTTTGTCGATGTTAAGCTGTAAGATTCCCGGACCGTTTGGGCCAAATCCGATTGCAGCATGAGCGACATATAAAGTTTCCAAAACTCTCTCTTTTCAACTATTACATGAATTGCTTTCTGAATGAAATAAATAAATTCATCTTCGGTTAAAACTCCGTCATGATTTAAATCGAAATGAGTATAAATGGAATCGAACCCATTTTGTATTATTTCATCCAGGATTTCCTGTTTGCTGCTGAAATAGTTGTATGTCAGTCCTTTTGAAATGCCTGCCTTTTTTGCAATCCTGCTTATGGATGTGGCATGAAAACCGTTTTCGGCAAACAACTTCAGGGCAGTGTCCAGTATCAACTGTTTTTTCCGATTTCGAATCACATCAAATTGTTCTGAACTTCGAGGCATTATTTCTCATTTTTGGTTGAACGATTAGTCAAAATTACGACAGGTTCTTTTACCTGCACTGCTAATTTCTGTTAAGTAAATGTTAAATTAAACGACTGGTCAGTCAATAATGACAAAAATCATGGATTTGGAAAAAATCCCGGCAAGTGTTTCCTTTTCATCTCGAGAACTTTTATCTTTACCCTTTTTCAGCGCAATTACTAAATTCAATTTAACTCATATTATGAATTCTGACAGAAGAAAATTTATCAAAAATTCAGCCCTTGCCACTGCTGCTATCGGCACATTTCCAACGATTATGAATGCCTGTGCCTCGCCCGCCGAGAAGGTGAGGGTAGCTTTAATCGGCTGCCGCAGTATGGGATTTAGCAATCTCCGGAGCTTTCTCAAAGAAGACAATAATGTTGACTGTGTTGCATTGTGCGACGTGGATTCAGAAATCCTGGAATCGAGGGCAGGCGATGTAGAGGAGATGACCGGGGAAAGGCCGTCTCTTTTTGGTGATTTCCGCGAGGTATTGGACAATTCGGAGGTAGATGCTGTTATCATCGGAACCCCGGATCACTGGCATGCCCACATAATGATGATGGCACTGGAGGCAGGTAAACATGTATATGTTGAAAAGCCTATGGGGCACAGCATTGAAGAATGTTATGCCATGGTAGAAGCGGCTGAAAAATATCCGCAACTGGTGGTTCAGGTGGGGATGTGGCAACGGAGTTCCAAACACTGGTTTGAAGCTTCAGAAGTTGTAAAGTCTGGCCAGCTGGGCGATGTACACCTGGTGAAAGCATGGATTTACAAGGGGTATGATGAACCTTACCCATCTTTGGAAGATTCGGAAGCACCTGCGCACGTTGATTATGATATGTGGCTGGGACCTGCCCCGGAAAGGCCGTTTAACGCCAATCGTTTTCACTACAATTTCAGATGGTGGTGGGATTATGCCGGTGGCGCCATGACCGACTGGGGGGTTCACCTGCTCGATTTTGCCATGTATGCAATGGATGCCGGAATGCCGGAGAAAATTTCTCCCGGAGGAGGTATTTATTATCATGAACCAGGGGCTATTGAAACCCCCGATATCCAGCAGGCGCTTTACAGTTATCCTGAACATACCATGATTTGGGAATGCGGGCTGAATCCTGGCATGGGACCTTACGGAAAAGGGCACGGGGTTGCTTTTATCGGACATAAAGGAACGTTGGTGCTCGACCGCGGCGGATGGGAAATTATGCCCGACCGGAACAATGCCAAAAAAGAACCGTTCTTTGAAGGAGAAAAACATGATAACCACGGCGATGGTCTGGATGAGCATGTTCAGAATTTCCTGCAATGTATCCGCGAAGGGGGAACACCCAATGCTTCTGTTGAAGTTGGAGCTAAAACAGGCATTGTTTCTGAAATGGGGAATATTGCTTATCGTTCGGGTGAAATCATTCACTGGGACAACGATAATAAAAAGTTTAAGGAAGCCAAAGCCGATGAATTGGCACGGATTAACTACAATGCCAACTGGCCGCTTCCCAGCGTTTAATTTTTTTTAAATCATCGGATGACTTTTGTCTCGAAATCGGTAAGACGATGAAACAGACCAGTCATCCGATGACTTGTTAAATAATAAATATTTTAAAAAGGAGGTAAATTATGGCAATTAAAAAAGTTTGGATTGAAGA